>JBFZEF010000363.1:0-3941 GCA_041307045.1 Halioglobus sp. | reverse complement strand
CTGATCCAGAATGCCAGGCGACCGGTGATTTTGGCGGGGCGCGGGGTGCTGCTGAGCGGGGCCATGGCCGAGCTGCTGGAGTTCGCCGAGCGCACAGACACACCGGTGGCGATGACCCTGCTGGGCCTGGGGGGGATGCCCGCCAGTCACCCGCTGAACCTGGGAATGATGGGCATGCACGGCGAGGCCTGGGTGAATAACACCATCCAACAAGCCGATCTGATCCTGGCTTTCGGTATGCGCTTCGATGACCGCGTGACCGGCAATCTGAAAACCTACGCCACCCAGGCGAAGAAAATCCACATCGAGATCGACCCATCCGAGGTCAATAAAAATGTGCAGGTGGATGTGGCGCTGGTGGGCGACCTGCGAACCACCCTGAGGCAGCTGCTTGAGCACGTCGATTCGTGCGAGCACAGCCAGTGGCTGGCCAGCATCACCGAGATGAAGGGCGACAGCGCGGTGCGGGATATCCAGAATCTGCCCGACTCGGGCTATCTGTATGCCGCGCACGTGATTAACGATTTGTGGCGTTTCACCGGCGGCAAGGCGCTGGTGACCACCGACGTAGGGCAGCACCAGATGTGGACTGCCCAGTACTATCACCAGGATTACCCCGAGCATTTGATCACCTCCGGCGGGCTGGGCACAATGGGCTTCGGCCTGCCGGCGGCAATCGGGGCCAAGTTCGCCCGGCCCCAGGCCGAGGTGTGGGCGATCGTCGGGGACGGCGGCTTCCAGATGACCATGTCGGAGCTTTCCACTGCTGCGCAGGAGAACATCAAGGTCAATGTGGCAATTATCAACAACGGTTTCCTGGGCATGGTGCGCCAGTGGCAGGAATTCTTCTACGATCGACGCTACGCCGCCACCCCGATGCTCAGCCCGGATTTTGTCAAGATCGCCGAAGCGCACGGGCTGACCGGTCTGCGGGTCAGTCAGCGCAGCGAAGTCGAGCCGGCGGTGCGCCGGGCGCAAGAAACCCCCGGCACGGTGGTGATCGACTTCCGGGTGGAGCAAGAGGACAGCGTTTATCCAATGGTGCCGGCGGGCGCCGACCTGCACGCCATGATCCGCCGCCCGGCGCCCAGCCCGATCGTAGAAACCGCCCAGGACGTCATGTAGCCTGGAGAAGTCAGGAGAAAAAACATGCAACACACCTTAGTAGCCCTTGTAGAAGATAAACCCGGCGTGCTGAACCGCGTGGCTTCGCTCTTTCGCCGCCGGGCGTTCAACATCGAATCGCTCACCGTGGGACACACGGCTGAGGCCGGGGTCTCACGCATGACCATCGTGGTGGACAGCGACGACCTGAGCATCGAGCGATTAACCGCCTACCTGTACAAGCTGGTCAACGTGATCCAGGTGTACGACCTGACGGCCCAGCCGGCGGTCAGCCGCGACCTGGCGATGATCAAGGTCAACGCCACGCCTGAAAACCGCACCCACATCATGCAAACCGTAGATGTGTTCCGGGCGCGCATCGTGGATGTCACCAACAGCTCGTTTATCATCGAGGTGACCGGCGACGAGGCGAAAATCGAGGGGCTGGTGGAAGTGCTCAAGCCGCTGGGGATCATCGAGATGGTGCGCACGGGCATGGTCGCCATGGCGCGCGGCGTCTCCCCGCTCTATCCGGCGAATGGCAACGGCAATGGCAATCACAACGGTCGTTACGCCCAGGTCGCAGCAGATTAACCGGGTGAGAAAACGGTCTTTGCGAATATAAAGCTTACAGGAGCGAGAAGAGAGATGGCAACCTTGAATTTTGGCGGCATCGAAGAAGAAGTCACCACCCGTGAGGAGTTTCCCCTGGGGAAGGCGCGCCAGGTGCTGAAAGACGAAGTCGTGGCGGTGCTGGGTTATGGCGTGCAGGGCCCGGCGCAGGCGTTGAACCTGCGCGACAACGGCATCCGGGTAATCGTGGGGCAGAAGCCCGGCGGCAGGTCCTGGGAAAAAGCGCTCAAAGACGGCTGGGCGCCGGGCGAGACCCTGTTCCCGCTGGAAGAGGCCGCCGAGCGCGGCACGGTGATCCAGTACCTGATCTCGGACGCCGGGCAGAAGCTGATGTGGCCGCGCATCAAGCCGTGCCTGCAGGAAGGCGACGCGCTGTATTTCTCCCACGGCTTTGCCGTGGTGTACAAAGACCAGACTGGGGTCGTGGCGCCGGAATACGTGGACGTGGTGTTGGTGGCGCCGAAAGGCTCGGGCACCAGCGTACGGGCCAATTTCCTGAACGGCAGCGGAATCAACAGCAGCTATGCCATCGAGCAGGATTACACCGGACGCGCCGTCGAGCGCACGCAGGCGCTGGGGATTGCCATCGGCTCGGGCTACCTGTTCCCCACCACTTTCGCCAACGAGGTGCACAGCGACCTGGTGGGCGAGCGCGGTGTGCTGATGGGCGCGCTGGCCGGCATCATGGAGGCGCAGTACAACACGCTGCGCAAGCACGGGCACTCGCCCAGCGAAGCCTTCAACGAGACCGTGGAGGAGCTCACTCAGAGCCTGATCCGCCTGGTGGCCCAAAACGGCATGGATTGGATGTACGCCAACTGTAGCACCACCGCCCAGCGCGGCGCGCTGGACTGGCGGCATGAATTCCGCAAGGTGACCGAGCCGGTCTTCGAGCAGCTTTACCAATGCGTGCTCTCCGGCGAGGAAACGCGCATCGTGCTGGCGGCCAACAGCACAGCAGACTACAAAGAGAAGCTCACTGCCGAGCTGGAGGCGATGGGCAGCTCGGAAATGTGGCAGACGGGCAAGGCGGTGCGCTCGCTGCGCCCCGAAAACTGGAAGCAATAGACGGATTACCGGTAGCCAAGATTCGAGAGGAGGCCTGCTTTGGAACCTTACGTACGCATCTTCGACACCACGCTGCGCGATGGCGAGCAATCCCCCGGCGCGACGATGACTAGCGCCGAAAAGCTGGAGGTGGCGCGCGCCCTTGCCCGGCTGGGGGTGGACATCATCGAAGCGGGCTTCCCGGCGGCTTCCCCGGATGACCTGGAAGCCGTGCGACGCATCGCTGCTGAGGTGGGCAACCCCACCGATGGCACGCGCCCGCCGGTGATCTGCGGCCTGGCCCGCACCACGCGCGGCGACATCGACAAGGCCTGGGAAGCCATCCGCCCGGCGGCGCGTCCCCGGATCCACACTTTCCTGGCGACCTCCGAAATCCATATGCAGCACAAGCTGCGTATGAGCCGGGAGGAAGTCGTCCAGCGGGTGCAGGAGATGGTGGCTTACGCTCGCAGCCTGTGCCCGGACGTCGAATTCAGCCCGGAGGACGCCGGGCGCAGCGACCCGGAGTTCCTGTATTCCGTGCTGGGCGAGGCAATCCAGGCCGGCGCCACCACGCTCAACATCCCTGACACCGTCGGCTATACCCTGCCGGACGAGTTCGGGGCGCTGATCGCCGGGATCATCCAGCACACGCCGGGTGTGGAAAATTGCGTGGTATCGGTGCACTGCCACAACGACCTGGGGTTGGCGACCGCCAACACCCTGGCGGGCATCCGCGCCGGGGCGCGCCAGGCCGAGGTGACGATCAACGGCATCGGCGAGCGAGCGGGAAACACCGCCCTGGAAGAGGTGGTGATGGCGCTGCACACCCGCCCGCTGGATTTCAACCTGTCCACCGGGATCGACACGTCGCAGATCACCCGGGTGAGCAAGCTGGTGAGCAACTACACCAGCATCGTGGTGCAGCCCAACAAGGCCATCGTCGGGGCAAACGCCTTCGCCCATGAAGCGGGCATCCACCAGGATGGGATGCTCAAGCACAGCCAGACTTACGAGATCATGCGGCCGGAGACGGTCGGCGCAGCGCGCAGCAAATTGGTCCTGGGCAAGCATTCCGGGCGGCACGCCCTGAAGGCGCGCCTGATCTCGCTGGGCTATGCCCTGGCAGAATCCGAAATTGACCAGCTTTTCGAGCG
>JBFZEF010000362.1:0-6389 GCA_041307045.1 Halioglobus sp. | reverse complement strand
CGCTCGACCTTGTCGATTTCCCTGTCCAGCAGCTCGACCTGCTTGAGCGCCGCCGCGTCCGTATCCTTCTTGACGGCTTCCCGCTCGATCTTGAGCTGGATCAGGCGGCGCTCGAGCTTGTCCATCACTTCCGGCTTGGAGTCGATTTCCATGCGGATCCGGCTGGCCGCCTCGTCCACCAGGTCGATCGCCTTGTCCGGCAGCTGGCGGTCGGTGATGTAGCGCTGGGACAGCTTGGCGGCGGCGATGATCGCGCTGTCGGTGATATCCACCCCATGGTGCACCTCGTAGCGCTCCTTGAGGCCGCGCAGGATCGCAATGGTGTCCTCCTCATTGGGTTCATCCACCAGCACCTTCTGGAAGCGACGCTCGAGGGCGGCATCCTTTTCCACATACTGGCGATACTCGTTCAGGGTGGTGGCGCCCACGCAATGCAGTTCACCGCGGGCCAGGGCGGGCTTGAGCATATTGCCCGCGTCCATGGAGCCCTCGGCCTTGCCGGCGCCCACCATGGTGTGCAGTTCGTCGATGAACAGGATGATCCTGCCCTCCTGTTTGGAGAGCTCGTTGAGCACGGCCTTGAGCCGCTCCTCGAAATCGCCGCGAAACTTGGCCCCGGCCAGCAGGGCGCCCAGGTCCAGTGACAGGATGCGCTTGTCCTTCAACCCCTCGGGCACCTCGCCATTGATCACCCGCTGGGCCAGGCCCTCGATGATCGCGGTCTTGCCCACGCCGGGCTCGCCGATCAATACGGGATTGTTCTTGGTGCGTCGCTGCAGCACCTGGATGGTGCGGCGGATCTCGTCGTCGCGGCCGATCACCGGGTCCAGCTTGCCCTGTTCAGCCCGCTCGGTGAGGTCGATGGTGTACTTGTCCAGCGCCTGGCGCGACTCCTCCGCTTCGGGATTACTCACGGCCTCCCCCCCGCGCACCTGCTCGATGGCGGTCTTGAGCGCCGCCGGGGTGACCCGGCTGGATTGCAACAACTGGCCCGCGGGGGTCTTGCTTTCCAGCAGCGCCAGCAGCACCAGCTCGCTGGAGATATAGGTATCGCCGCCCTTCTGCGCGAGTTTGTCGGCCACGTTGAGTATCCTGCCCAGGTCGTTGGACAGGTGGACATCGCCGCCGGTGCCGGTCACCCGGGGCAGCGCTTCCAGCGCTGACTTCACACCGGTGACCAGGCCGGGCAGGTTCGCCCCGGCTTTCTGCAGCAGGGGTCTCGCAGAGCCGCCCTTCTGCTCCAGCAGGGCGCTCAGAAGGTGCACCGGCTCGATAAAATTGTGGTCCATCCCCAGCGCCAGGGACTGGGCATCCGCCAGGGCCAGCTGCAGCTGGTTCGTCAACTTGTCCATTCTCATCCGAATCTATCTCCGTCGCGGCCCACCACCGATTGCGGTGAAGCCAGTTTCCATGCCCATTTAGTGGGGGCAAACAGCCCCGATTCAAGTGCGGGTTTGACGGCAGGATGGGGTACGGCGGCGGAAGATCAGCGCGGGTTGATCAGGATCAAGCTGGCCATGCGCCCTGTCAGGCCGTCGCGGCGGAAGGAAAAGAACTGTTGCGGGCTGGAAAAGGTGCAGGCATTCCCGCCGTACACGGCGACAGGACCCAGGGCCGCAAGACGCAGCCTCGCCAGCGCGTAGAGATCGGCCAGGTAGTGCCCGGGCCTGGCCTCGCTCGGGACAAAACAGGCGCTGGTTGCGGCGGCGCCTGCGGTGGGGGCGGCCTCCAGGAAGGCGGCCCGAAGCTCGGGGCCCACCTCAAACGCCCGGGGGCCGATGGCGGGGCCCAGCCAGGCCAGCAACTGCCCCGGGTCCACCGCCATGGCGTCTACCGTGCGCTCCAGCACGCCCCCCAGCAGGCCCCGCCAGCCCGCGTGGGCGGCGCCGACCACGTCCCCGGCCCGGGAACAGAACAGCACCGGCAGGCAATCCGCCGTCAACACGGCGCAGGCGCGGCCGGGAGAGCGGCTCCAGCTGGCGTCGGCATCGGGGCATGCGCCGCCTCCGGTGGCCTCCACCACCTGGGTGCCATGTACCTGGGACAACCACTGCACTGTGCTGCCCGGCGGCAGCAGCTCCGCCAGCAAGGCGCGGTTGGCAGCAACCGCGGCGCTGTCATCCCCGACATGGGCGGCGAGGTTCAGGCTGGCAAAGGGCGCGAGGCTGTGGCCGCCGCCGCGCAGTGTGCTCAGGGCGGTGACCGCTGCCGGGGCCGGCCAGTCGGGACTAATACTGCGGCTGGGCATGGGCGGCGACCGGATCCTCCCGCTCGAGCACGTCCAGCAGCGCAAGCATATCCGCCGGCAGCGGGCACTCGAAGCGCAGCTCCTCCCCGGTTTTGGGATGGACCAGTCCCAGCACCTGGGCGTGGAGGGCCTGCCGCGGGAAGCCGCGCAGGGCTTCGATGAGTTCGCCGGAGGCACCCTTGGGTATGCGAGGCCTGCCACCGTAGAGCGGGTCCCCGACCAGGGGGTAGCGCCGGTGGGCCATGTGCACCCGGATCTGGTGGGTGCGCCCGGTTTCCAGGTTGACGGTGATGCGGGTGTGGTGCCCGAAGCGGCGGCTCACCCGGTAGTGGGTGACAGCCGGCTTCCCACCGGCGGCCAGCACCGCCATTTTCTTGCGCAGCCGCGGGTGGCGGCCCATGGGCGCATCCACCGTGCCGCCGCCGGTCATGGCGCCAAGGCAGACGGCGCAATACTCGCGCGTCACGCTGCGGGCCTGCAGCTGCGCCACCAGGTGATGATGTGCCGCCAGGCTGCGGGCGACCACCATGATGCCGGAGGTCTCCATATCCAGGCGGTGCACGATCCCGGCGCGGGGCAGCTGGGCCAGCTCCGGCGCATGGGCCAGCAGGGCGTTGACCAGGGTGCCATCGGCATGGCCCGCGGCCGGGTGGACGACCAGCCCGGCCGGCTTGTTCAGCACCAGGATGCTGTCATCCTCGTAGACGATGTCCAGCTCGATGGCTTGCGGCGCCCAGCCCACTTCCGCCGCCCATTCAGCGGCGACGACAAGGGCATCCCCCAGGGCTACCTTGTCGCGGGGGCGGCGTTGCTCCCCGCCTACCCGCAATTCCCCCGTGCGGATCCAGGTTTGCAACCGGGAGCGGGAATACTCCGGGAACAGGCGCGCGGCCGCCTGGTCGAGGCGCTCCCCGTCCAGTTCAGCCGGCACGCGGGCGGCAAGTTCTATGGTTTCCTTCATCGCAATTCCTGTTTGAGCACCCGGCCGCCTGTGGTTAAATACCGCCGCTGGTAACCGTTTTCCGGCGTGCATCTTAGCATGCCCCCCTTGTCCCAAATTGGTGAGATCATTGAAATACATCCTGCTCCTGCTCGTCAGCCTGACCCTGTGGGGTTGCTCCAGCAATGACGAGCTTCCCGAAATGGCCGATACCGGGGAGCAGGATATGTATCGTCAGGTACAGGAATTCATCGCCAACGAAAGCTACAGCGAGGCGGTGCGCGGCCTGCAGCTGCTGGAATCCCGCTACCCGTTCGGGAAATACGCCGAGCAGGCGCAACTCGAGCTGATTTACGCCCACTACCAGGCCTATGAGCACGAGGCGGCTGTAGAGGCGGCGGACCGCTTCATCCGGCTGCACCCGCAGAACCCGAACGTGGACTACGCCTACTACATGAAGGGCCTGTCAGCCTACTCCATCGACCAGGACATTTTCGACCGCTTCGTACCCACGGAGTACGCCGAGCGCGACACCAGCCACGCCAAGGAGGCGTTCGGCGAGTTCTCCCAGCTGGTGGCGCGTTTCCCCGCGAGCCCCTACGCGGCGGATGCCCGGGCCAGGATGGTCTACCTGCGCAATATGCTGGCCCGCCACGAAATACTGGTGGCCAACTACTACTTCCGCCGCGGCGCCTACCTGGCGGCCACCAACCGCGGCACCTACGTGGTGGAGAATTTCCCGCAGACCCCGGCGGTTGCAGACGGCCTGGCGGTAATGGCCCAGGGCTATATCCTGCTCGGCTACGACGACCTGGCCCGGGACACCATCGCGGTGCTGGCGTTGAACTACCCCGATCATTCCTCCCTCGACGAGAACGGCGAATTCCAGAGCGCCTATTCCCTCGACGGCCTGCAGCGGTCCTGGATCAACAAGGCCAGTTTCGGCCTGTTCGACCCACCCCGGCCGCCGCAGTTTGATAGCGGCCCGGATGTGTAGCAGCTTTGCGTAACGCGTTTTTCTAGTCGCCGATCGTCCAGCCCGAAGTGATGGGGTAGCGCCGGTCGCGGCCGAAGCCGCGGCGGGTGATCCGGATACCGACGGGGGCCTGGCGGCGCTTGTACTCATTGATATCCACCAACCGCAGCACCCGCTGCACCTGTTCGCGGTCCATACCGGTGGCAATGATCGCCTCCGCGCTGAAGTCCTGCTCCACGTACAACTCCAGGATGCGATCGAGTACCGCGTAAGGCGGCAGGCTGTCCTCGTCTTTCTGGTCCGGCGCCAGCTCCGCCGAGGGCGGGCGGTCGATGACCCGTTGCGGGATGCAGGGCCCGAGGGAATTGCGATAGCGGCAGAGCTCGAACACCAGGGTCTTGGGCACGTCCTTGAGCACATCCAGGCCGCCGGCCATATCGCCGTAGAGGGTGGAGTAACCCACCGCCATCTCGCTCTTGTTGCCGGTGGTGAGCACCAGCAGGCCCTTCTTGTTGGAGATGGACATCAGCAACACGCCGCGGCAGCGCGCCTGCAGATTTTCCTCGGTGGTGTCTACCCGGGTGCCGGCAAACTCCTGTGCCAGGCTCGCCATAAATGCCTCGTAGATCGGTGCGATCGAGATCACCTTGTGGTTGACACCGAGCAGGCGCGACTGCAGGGCGGCGTCCTCGACACTCATCTGGGCGGTGTAGCGAAAAGGCATCATCACCGCCTCCACCCGGTCTGCCCCGAGGGCCTCCACCGCCACCGCGAGGGTGAGGGCCGAGTCGATACCACCCGAAAGCCCCAGCACCACGCCGCGAAATCGATTCTTGTTGACGTAGTCGCGCACCCCCAGCACCAGGGTATGCCAGATGGCTGCCAGCTCATCCAGCGGCGGAGCAATCGGCAAGCCCGAGAACACGGCGGCCCCGCCGCCGAATGTGGCCTGCAGCGAGTACTCGCCCTCGGCGAAATTGGGCGCGGCCGCCGCCACCTCGCCATCCGCGGTGACGGCAAATGAACCTCCGTCAAACACCAGCTCGTCCTGGCCGCCCACCTGGTTGACATAGACAATGGGCAGGCCGGACTGGCGAGCCCGGCGGGAAACGAGATCCCAGCGCTCGGCGCGCTTGCCCCGGTGATAGGGCGAGGAATTGATATTGAGCAGCAATTGGGCACCCGCGGCGGCGGCCTGCAGGGTTGGCCTCTCCTCCCAGATGTCCTCGCAGATACTCAGGCCGACCTGGACCCCGGCGATATCCACCACGCAGGGCTCTGTGCCGGCGCGGAAATAGCGCTTTTCATCAAACACCTGGTAGTTCGGAAGTTCCTGCTTGCGGTACTCCGCGACGATTTTTCCACGGTGCAAAACCCCGGCGACATTGTAAAGAACGCCGTCCTGCCTGCGCGGGTAGCCGATAACGGCCCAGGCGGGGCCGGTCATCGCGGCCAGGATGCGTTGCAGCGATTGCTCGACCCGGCGCTCAATGCTGGGCCGCAGCAGCAGGTCTTCCGGTGGGTAGCCGCTGAGCGTCAGCTCGGGAAAGACGACGATGGTCGCATCCGCTGCGCTACCGGCCCGACTGATGGTTTCGATCACCCTGGCGGTATTCCCGGCAAAATCCCCGACCAGCGTGTTCATCTGTGCCATCAGGATATTGAGGGTTGTCATCAGCCATCCAGGGTGAAGGAGCAGGGCGCTATTGTGCGAAAAAGTGCAGGTCATGGCCAGTGCATTCTGGCACCGGCGGCCCCGCCGCAGGGTTAGTGAAAGGGCAGGCACAAGGGTACGCTGACTTCTCTCCCCTGCCTGTTACACTAGCGCCTTTAAACTCCCGCTTTGGGCAGGAACAGGCAAGCCCCACGTGACCCGCACGGCCATATTGACGCGACCGACACCCCACTCACCGGGGCAGCAGAACCTGGCACTGTTCAGGATTTACATTGCCTACCGGTCCCTGCTGTCGGTGGTGCTGCTGATCATGCTGGTGAGCCCGAACACCCGGCAACTGGTGGGCTCGCTGAACCCCACGCTCTACCTGGGCATTGCCCTGGGCTACCTCGCAACCAGCGTGCCGCTGGTGGGCTCCCTGTCCTCCCGGCTCAACCAGAACCAGAAAATGCTGTTCCTGATTTTCCTGGTGGACATCGCCGCGATCATGCTGCTCGCCGACAGCAGCGGTGGCATGAGTAGCGGCCTACCGATCCTGCTGGTCATCACC
>JBFZEF010000360.1:0-17496 GCA_041307045.1 Halioglobus sp. | reverse complement strand
TGCCGCGGCATGCGGTACAACCAGACCACCAGCACGGCGCTGATCACCACCGCCACCACGCTGAAAAAATAGCGCTGCCAGCCGCCGGCGTCACTGAGGAAGCTGAAGGCGGCGCCGGTGTTGTATTGCAGGGTGAGGTTGAACCAGGAAAACACTTCCTGCGGCCGCCCGTATTCCAGGGCGCTCTGTGCCAGCGCCTTGGTGTACTGATCCAGCACGACCACCAGCAGGGCGAGGCCGTACCAATAGAGGCTGTAAGCGCCGTTACGCATAGCGGCGCCGCTCGCCATCACCGCTGACATTTTCCACGCAGCGCCCGCAGAGGGTGGGATGGTCCGCCAGCTGGCCGACCTCGGGGCGACGGTGCCAGCAGCGCTCGCACTTGGCGTCGCTGGAGGCGCTCACCACGAGGCGCAGTCCGGCCAGCTCCGTGGTGGCTGCATCCGCCGGCGCCGCCGCCAGCGGATGCAGTGTCGCGGCGGAGGTGATCAACACGAAGCGCAGCTCATCCTCCAGCAACTGCAACTGCGCCAGCAGGGCGGGCTCCACGTAGAGGCTGACACGGGCATCGAGGGAGCCGCGCAACTCACCTGCGCCACGGCGCGCCTCCATTTCCCTGTTCACCGCCGCGCGCACCCCGATGAGCTGGCGCCAGTAGTCGCGCCCCATGGCATCGCCCGCGGCCATTGCCTGCAGCCCCTGGTACCACTGCGCCAGGAACACCGACTCGGCGCGTTCGCCCGGCAGGTTCTCCCATATTTCCTCGGCGGTAAAGCTGAGGATGGGTGCGACCCAGCGCGCCAGGGCTTCGCCAATGTGGTACATGGCGGTCTGGGCGGAGCGGCGGGCAACGCTGTCGGCGCGGGTGGTGTACTGGCGGTCCTTGATCACATCCAGGTAGAAGCCGCCGAGATCGATGGCGCAGAAGTTGTGCAGCTTCTGATACACCTGGTGGAACTGGTAGCCGTCGTAGGCCTGCGCCAATTCCAGCTGCAGCGTCGCCGCGCGATCCAGCGCCCAGCGATCCAGCGACAACATGTCGTCGCAGGCCAGGAGATCCGTCGCGGGGTCGAAGCCGTCCAGGTTGGAGAGCAGGAAACGCGCGGTATTGCGAATGCGCCTATAGGAGTCCGCGGTGCGCTTGAAGATTTCGTCGCTGACCACCAGCTCGCCACGGTAATCCGTCGCCGCCACCCACAGCCGCAGGATATCCGCGCCGAGGTCATTCATGACCGCGTTCGGCGCAATGACATTGCCGATGGACTTGGACATCTTGCGACCATCGCTGTCCACCGTAAAACCGTGGGTGAGCACTGCCCTGTAGGGCGCCTCGCCGTAGCTGCCGATGCTGGTCAGCAGGGAGGACTGGAACCAGCCGCGGTGCTGGTCGGAGCCCTCCAGGTACAGATCCGCCGGCGCCTGCAGGCCCTCGCGCCGGCGCAGCACGCAGGCGTGGGTGACACCGGAATCAAACCACACATCCAGGGTATCGGTGACCTTGTCGTAGTGGGGCGCCTCATCCCCCAGCAGTTCGGCTGCATCCAGCTCGAACCAGGCGTCGATGCCGCGCAGCTCCATGCGCTGGGCCACCTGCTCCATCAGGGCCAGGGTCTGCGGGTGCAGCTCGCCGCTGACCTTGTGTACAAACAGGGCGATGGGTACGCCCCAGGTGCGCTGGCGGGAAATGCACCAGTCGGGGCGGTTGGCCAGCATCGCATCGATCCGCGCCTTGCCCCACTCGGGCAACCACTCCACCTGCTCCACTGCCGCCAGGGCCTGCGCCAGCAGCCCGTTCTGGTGCATGCCGACAAACCACTGGGGAGTGGCCCGGAAAATGAGCGGGGTCTTGTGGCGCCAGCAGTGGGGATAGGAGTGCTGGTATTGCTCGGCGTGCAGCAGCACGCCACGCGCCTGCAGCAGCTCGATGATCGCCGCATTGGCCTTCAGCACATGCTGGCCGGCAAAGTACTCGGTGTCCGGCAAGTAGACCCCGTTGGCCGCCACCGGGTTGTAAACCTCCAGGCCGTAGTGCCGGCCCACGATGAAGTCGTCCTGGCCGTGGGCCGGGGCGGTATGCACAGCGCCGGTACCGGCTTCCGTGGTGACATGGTCGCCGAGGATGACGGGAACCTGGCGCGCCAGGAAACAGTGCTGCAGGAGCTGGTGTTCCAGCGCCGCCCCCTTGCAACGGCCGAGCACCACCAGGGCGGGCAGGGAAAAGCGCCGCACGCAGGCCTGCGCCAGCGCCTCGGCCACCAACAGGGCCCTGCCCTGCCCCTCGATGAGGACGTAGTCCAGTGCCGGGTTGAGGCAGACGGCCATGTTGGCAGGCAGCGTCCAGGGCGTGGTGGTCCAGATGGGCAGCGCGATCTCGCCCGGGTAGCTGGCGCCGCAGGCGCTGTTGAACGCCGCCGGATCCAGCGCTGTGAAGGCCACGTCGATCGCGGAGGACTGCTTGTCCTGGTACTCCACCTCGGCCTCGGCCAGGGCGGAACCGCAGTCCGTGCACCAGTGCACCGGCTTGAAGCCCTTGTGCAGGTGGCCATTCTCGACAATGCGGGCCAGGGTACGGACGATGTTCGCCTCGAAAGCGAAGTCCATGGTGAGATAGGGATTGAACCAGTCCCCCAGCACGCCCATGCGGATAAAATCGGCGCGCTGGGCGTCGACCTGCTGCGCGGCATAATCCCGGCACTTCCGGCGAAACTCCGCCGCGCTCACCTTGACCCCGGGCTTGCCGACCTTCTTCTCGACATTCAGCTCGATGGGCAGGCCGTGGCAATCCCACCCGGGCACATAGGGCGCATCGAAACCCGCCAGGGTGCGGGACTTGACGATGATGTCCTTGAGGATCTTGTTGACCGCATGGCCCAGGTGCAGCTCGCCGTTGGCGTAGGGAGGGCCGTCGTGGAGGATGAATTTCGGGCGCCCGGCGCTGGCCGCGCGAATCTTCTCGTACAGCCCCATGGCGCGCCACTGCTGCAGTCGCTGCGGTTCCCGCTGGGCCAGGCTGGCCTTCATCGGAAAGTCCGTGCGGGGCAGGTTCAATGTGTCTTTGTAATCACTCATAGTTCAATCGCAAGCAAACGTCACTGCCGGCCCAGCCAGGCCCGCGCGTTTCCTATGTCCCTGGCAATGTTTTCCCTGAGCTCATCCACTGAGCCGAATTTCTGTTCAGCGCGCAAGCGGTGCCTGAACGTGACTTCTATGTGCTGACCGTACAGGGCGACTTCCCGGTCCAGCAGATGCACTTCAAGGTTCGCCCGAATGCTGTCATCCACCGTGGGGCGCACACCCACATTGGCGACGCCGGCGGCGCCGGCCAGGCCGGCGCCGCTGACTTCCACCACGTACACGCCCGCCAACGGCGCCCGCAGGCGGTCCAGTTGCAGGTTCGCGGTGGGCGCACCCAGGGTATGGCCCAGCTGGCGACCGTATACGACCTTGCCCGAGATGCTGTAGGGTCGGCCCAGCAGGCGCTGCGCCGAGGCGAAGTCGGCGGCTTCCAGCGCTTCGCGGATGCGGGTGCTGCTCACCCGCTCCCCGTCAATCGAAAACGTGGGCGTGGGCCTGGCCTCATAGCCGTGGCGCGGGCCCTGCTGCCTGATAAATTCCAGGTCTCCCTGACGATCGTTGCCGAAGCGGAAGTCGTCCCCCAGCACCACGTAGCGCACACCCAGCCCCGCGACAAAAATATCGTCCAGGAACTGCTGGGCGGACATGGCGCGCAGGCTCTCCTTGAACTGCACCCGCAGCAGCCTGTCGACACCGAGGTCACGCATGGCGAAAAACTTTTCCCTGAAGCTCATGATCCGCGCCGGCGCCTCCAGCGGGGAGAAATACTCCCGCGGCAGGGGCTCGAACACAATAACCAGCGAGGGAACGCCGAGCTCCCGCGACTTGTCCAGCAGGTGCATGATCACCGCCTGGTGACCCAGGTGCACGCCGTCGAAGGCGCCGATGGTAAGCACGCAGCCGCGGTGTCTGGGCCGCATATTGTGCAGGCCGCGGATCAATTCCATCAGATTCGGAAATACTCATTCAGGCCAAACGCGGCAGTATAACGAATGTGGTGGTACTCGCCTATGTCCGCGCCGCCTGCGCCGGACCAATAATACCCCCGACAGTCACAGGGCCGAGGGCGTCCGCAGGTGGCGCAGGCGCGTGCCCAGCAGGATGTGGATACCCAGGTACACCGCGACCCCGGCACCGCAGAGCAGGCCCATCTCCAGCGCCCGGCGGTACCAGCCCCAGGCCAGCCACTGTGCGCTGGGGTAGTTCATGAACACCAGGGTGGCGAGCATGCCGGCGGTGGCAAGGCCCAGCCGGAGGCTGTAACTGCCCCAGCCGTGATGAACCTGGTAGACCCCATCGCGCAGCAGGCCCCGCAACAGCAGGCCCGCATTGAGGAAGGCCGCAACCGACGTGGCCAGGGCAAGGCCCATATGCCCCGCGTTCATGAAATGCATCAGCGGGAACACAAACAGCAGGTTGAGCACCATGTTGACGACCATGGCGATAATGCCGATTTTCACCGGCGTCGCGGTATCCTTGCGGGCGTAGTAGGCGGGTGCCAGCACCTTGATCAGCATGAACGCCACCAGGCCCAGGCTCAGGGCCTGCAGGCTCAGCGCCGACATGGCCACATCCCTCGGCGTGAGTTCCCCGTACTGGAACAGGGTGATGAGTATGGGCTGGGCCAACAACACCAGGGCCACCGTGGCAGGCACCCCGATCAGCAGCACGGAGCGTATGCCCCAGTCCAGGGTCAGGCTGAACTGGTCCTCCCGGGCCGCCGCCCGATGGGCCGAAAGATTGGGCAGGATCACCGTGGCGATGGCGATACCGAATACCCCCAGGGTCAGTTCGGTCAGGCGGTCAGAGTAATACAACCAGGAGACACTGCCGGTGGGCAGGAACGATGCCAGCACGGTGTCGAGCAGCAGGTTGATCTGGCTGACAGAGACGCCGAACAGCGCCGGCACCATCAACTTGAGGATCCGGCGCACGCCCTCGTCTTTGGTGTCCCATCGCGGCCGGGGTACCAGTTCGAGCCGATACAGGAACGGCAGCTGGAACAACAGCTGGATAATGCCGGCAAAGAACACCCCCCAGGCCAGGGCGTAGACGGGCTCCGCGAACCAGGGCGCCGCCACCGTGGCGGCGAAGATGAGGCACAGGTTGAGGAAGATCGGGGTGAACGCCGGGACCGCGAAGCGGCCGTAGCTGTTGAGGATGGCCCCGCAGAACCCGGTCATCGAGATCAGCAGAAGGTAGGGAAAGGTGATGCGGATCATCTCGTGAGTCAGCTGGAATTTGAGCGGCTGGTCGATGAATCCCGGCGCGAACAGGGCCGCCACCAGCGGCGCCGCCACGATGGCGATGGAGGTGACCAGCAGCAGGCTGCCCCCCAACACTCCGGCCACACGATCAATAAGCGCCTTGACGGCGACGATACTGCCCTCCTGCTTGTAGTCGGCCAGCACCGGCACGAAGGCCTGGGAAAAGGCGCCTTCGGCAAACAGGCGGCGCAGGAAATTGGGAATCTTGAAGGCGACAAAAAAGGCATCGGCATTGGCGCTGGCGCCGACAAAAGCCGCGATGACCACATCGCGCACCAGTCCCAGGATGCGCGACAGCATGGTCATGCTGCCCACCACGGCGCTGGCGCGCAGCAGGCCGGGCGTGTTGTCGGGGCGAGCGCCGGGGAGCGGCTCTGGCACAGGGTCCTTGTCAGTCTCAGGCATCATTGCTTGCGGGCCGGGCGTCGACGCTCAGCGCCAGCGCTCCCTCAGGGCATCGCCGTGGATCTGCAGCCACTGCAGCGCAATCAGGGTATGGCCATTGGGAATGCGGTTGGCCGCCAGCAGCGCCAGCGCCTCCCGGCGCGGCACCGAATGCACCAGGATGTCCTCGCCCTCCGCCGCCAGGCCGTGGACACCACCGGTACCGGCATGGTTCACCAGGCCGCAAAACAGCCGCACCTGCTCGCTGCAGGCGCCGGCGCTGGGCATGACGGTGGCGATCGGCAGCAGGCGGGACAGCTCGCAACCCGCCTCCTCCATTGCCTCCCGGTGGGCAACGTCCTCATCGCTTTCGCCGGGTTCCACCACGCCGGCGATAAGTTCCAGCATCCAGGGGCTGTCGTTGCCGCGCAGGGCGCCGGTGCGAAACTGCTCCACCAGCACCACCGTGTCGCCAACCGGGTCGTAGGGCAGCACACCCACCGCATCGCCCCGCTCAAACAGTTCCCGCACCTGCGGTTCACTCCAGCCGCCGCCGAAGCAGCGATGCTGCAGGGTGAGGCGGCGCACGGCGAAATGCCCGGAAAAGACCGTTTCGTCTTCCAGGATCCGCACATCCTGCGCGCCGAAGGTGAGCTCGAGGGCCATCAGAACCGGCCCGCTGTGTACCAGTTGACGTCCCGGGAGTGCCTGTCGACCTGTTCGACCACGTCCAGGGTGAGGGCGAACAGGGCCATGCGCACCAGCATGCCGTTATCGGTCTGGCGGAAGATGGCGAGATTGGGATTGTCGTTCAGGTCTGCGTCCAGCTCCCGGGCATTTTCCCGGGAGTCCCGCGGCAGCGGATGCATGATCACGGTGTTGGGTTCGCAGTGGTGGGTGTAGATACTCTGGTTGAGCCGATACCTGCCGCGGTACAGGTCCGCTTCCGCCTGGGTGCTGAAGCGCTCTTCCTGGATCCGGGTGGAGTAGACGATATCCACGTGGGAGATGCTGGCTTCGAAAGCATCGGTCTCGATGACATCGACCCCGGCGCGTCGCATTTCCTCGACGATCTCACCCGGCATGCGCAGCTCGAGCGGTGACACCAGCGTCACCTGCACGGCGTCGAACAGGCACAACAACTTGCTCAGGGAGTGCACGGTACGACCGAAGCGCAGGTCGCCCACCATGGCGATGCGCAAGCGGTCGACACCGCGGCTGCGACCGGCCAGCTCGCTCCTGATGGTATAGAGGTCGAGCAGGGCCTGGCTGGGGTGTTCGTTGCTGCCGTCACCGCCATTGATGACCGGCACCCGGCTGGCGGCGGCAAACTCCGCCACGGAACCCGCTTGCGGGTGGCGCATCGCGATCACATCGGAATAGCCGCTGAGTACCCTGGCGGTGTCGTACAGGGATTCGCCCTTGGCGATCGCCGAATTCTCGAAGCCGGTGGTCTCCCTGACCTCGCCCCCCAGCAGGTTGAAGGCGCTGCCAAAACTCACGCGGGTGCGAGTACTCGGCTCGAAAAACATGGAGCCGAGAATGGCCCCGTCCAGCACCCGGGTGACCCGGCGCCGCCGGGCGTAGGGCTCCATGCGGTCAGCGACGGCAAAAATATGCTCCACGTCAGCGCGCTCGAACTGCTGCACCGAGAGGATATGGCTGCCGGCAAACTGCACAGGGGCTCTCCTGGAAACGGGCTAGGGCGCGACCCGGGTAGCGCGCATTATACGAGGGGGTCCGGCTCCTGCCCATGGGCGTATTACCGAAGAAATTACCACTCAGGCCAGCAGGGCGTCGGCGTAGTCCTGCAGCTGCCGCAGCAACTGCCGCTGCGGCTCGACGAGCGCGCCCGTGGCCAGCAGTTGCTCGATGCTGGCCTGGAACTCCTCCATGCAGATGCTGGCGCCCGCGCCGGGTTCGGTGAGGCGCGCGAAACGGTACTCCTCCCACCGGGCGAGCTCCTGCGGGGACAGGCTCTGCGGGAAATTCCTGGCGCGGTAGCGAAACAGCATCTCCGGCAGGCGCGGGTCCTCGAAGGGGAAGCTGGCGCTGGCCAGCTCGGCGGGACTGCTGGCGCGCACATCATCCATCACCCGCTTGTCGCGGTCATTGAAGAAGTCGCCGCCGTAGAGCATCAGGTCGGGGTCGGTCGCAGGTTCGAAACGGCGGGCGCTGAACACCGCCTGCAGTTTTGCAGTAAAGCCCGCGGCGTCCCTGCCGCGAAAGTCCCGCAGCAGCGCCAGGTGGCGGTCACAGCGCTGGGTGCTGATACCCAGGCGCTCGGCGGTGGCCGGGTCCGCCATTTTCGCGGTCACCAGCACCGGGCAGCGGTTGATGTGCACGGTCTTCAACCCCGGCCTGTGCGCTCCTTCGGGCAGGTCGCCGGCGCGACTGAACAGCAGCTCACCCAGCTGCTGCGGATCCAGTTCGAACAGGGGCGCCGGGTCAGCGTCGAGGTCAAAGCAGATCACCTCGTTGCGATTCACCGGGTGCAGGGCCAGCGGTGCGATAAGGGCGATGTTGTGGCGCTGGGCGCCGAACATGCCGGACACGTGCAGCACCGGTTTCATGGCGGCGATATCCAGCAGGGCCTGGACCGAGCGCTTATCGCGGTGCCCGAACACGTAATCATACAGCCGCGGCTGCCGCTGCCGGACCAGCCGGGCCAGGGCGATGGTGGCCTCCACATCCGCCAGGGCATCGTGGGCGGCCCCGTGGCTGATGCCATTGGCCCCGGTGAGGTCTTCCAGCCGGAAGCTGGGCAGGCCATCCTGGCGCCGGGGCCACTCGATGCCCTCGGGGCGCAGGGCGCAGGCCGTACGCACCAGGTCGATGATGTCCCAGCGCGAATTGCCGTGCTGCCACTCCCGGGCATAGGGGTCATGGAAGTTGCGATAGAGCGTGTAGCGGGTCACCTCGTCGTCGAAGCGCAGCGAATTGTAGCCGGCGCCGCAGGTGCCCGGGCGGGCAAGTTCCTGCAGGATACGCTCGATGAACTCGCATTCGGGAACGCCCCGCTCCAGCGCCAGCTGCGGGCTGATGCCCGTGACCAGGCAGGCCTGGGGCTGCGGCAGGAAGTCATTCGCCGGGCGGGCGTACAGCACCAGCGGCTCGCCGATGCGGTTCAGGTCAAGGTCAGTGCGCAGGCCGGCAAACTGTACTGGGCGATCCCGGGAGGGATCCGCGCCGAAAGTCTCGTAATCGTGCCAGTACAGCGTATCAGGCAACGGTTATGGCCTGTTCCGCTATCTTCGCCTGCCAGAATTTCGGGCCCGTCTCGTGGACCGAGATGCCCCTGCTGTCCACCGCCACGGTCACGGGCATATCCTTCACCTCGAATTCGTAGATGGCTTCCATACCCAGTTCCGCAAAGGCCACCACCCGGGCGGAGGTGATGGCCTTGGATACCAGGTAGGCCGCGCCGCCCACCGCCATCAGGTAGACCGCCTTATGCTTCTTGATGGCCGCGATGCCGGTGGGCCCGCGCTCCGCCTTGCCGATCATGCCGAGCAGGCCGGTGTGCTCGAGGATGAAATCGGTGAACTTGTCCATGCGGGTCGCGGTGGTGGGGCCCGCGGGGCCCATCACCTCGTCGCGCACCGGGTCAACCGGGCCAACGTAGTATATGAAACGACCCCTGAGATCCACTTCCCTGGGCAGCCCCTGCCCGCTCTCGATCAATTCCTTCATTTTCTTGTGGGCGGCGTCACGCCCGGTGAGCATCCTGCCTGACAGCAACAGGGTATCCCCGGGCTGCCACTGGGCCGCCTCCTCCCGGGTGACCGTATCCAGGTTTACCCGCCGCACGCCCTCGCTCGCCTCCTGGGTGATCTCGGGCCAGTCGTTGATATCCGGGGGCGTCTGCAACGCGGGGCCCGATCCGTCCAGCACGAAATGCGCGTGGCGGGTGGCGGCGCAGTTGGGAATCATGGCCACCGGCAGGGACGCCGCGTGGGTGGGGTAATCGCGAATCTTCACGTCCATCACCGTGGTCAGGCCGCCCAGGCCCTGGGCGCCGATACCCAGCTTGTTCACCGCCTCCATGATTTCCAGGCGCAATTCCTCCACCCGGTTGGCGGGACCGCGCTCGCGCAGTTCGTGGATGTCGATGGGATCCATCAGCGCCTCCTTGGCCAGCAGCGCCGCTTTCTCGGCGGTGCCGCCAATGCCGATCCCCAGCATGCCCGGCGGGCACCAGCCCGCGCCCATGGTGGGGATCGTCTTCACTACCCAGTCGACAATACTGTCGGAGGGATTGAGCATCACCAGCTTGGACTTGTTTTCCGAGCCGCCACCCTTGGCCGCCACTCGCACGTCCACGGTGTCACCCGGCACCACTTCCATGTGAATCACCGCGGGGGTGTTATCCCGGGTGTTGCGGCGCGCCCCGGCCGGGTCCTCCAGGATGGAGGCGCGCAGCACGTTGTCCGGGTTGGTATACGCCCGGCGCACGCCCTCGTTCACCATGTCGGACACCGACAGGGTGGCATCCCATTGCACCTTCATGCCGATCTTGAGGAACACGACAACAATACCGGTGTCCTGGCAGATCGGGCGATGGCCCTGCGCGCACATGCGGGAATTGATCAGGATCTGCGCCATGGCGTCCCTGGCCGCGAGATTCTGTTCACGCAGGTAGGCCTCGTGCACTGCCTTCACAAAATCCACGGGGTGATAGTAGGAGATGAACTGCAGCGCATCGGCGATGCTGTCGATGAAATCGTCCTGGCGAATGACGGTCATGATGAACTCCTTATTGCGGTGGCGCGGCAGGGGCGACGGGCCTGGGCTGGGCGCGCACCGCCGCTTGCAACTCGACCAGGCTGGCATTCACCTGCTTGCGGAAAACATTGATGGACTGGATCGACTCCTCGCTGCCCTGCACCCGCTTGCCGAGCTTGGCCACGTCGAGACCGACCCGGTTGACCGCATCGGCCAGGCGCTCCACCTCGGCCTGGTTGGCCCTGGCACTGGCGATAAGACGTTCCAGGTCACCCGACACGCTCTTGAGTTTGGCGATATCGCCGGTGGCGCTCTTGATCTCACCCTGGGCGCTGGCGACGCCGGCGGTGGCGGCGTCCACCTTCCTGGCCTGGCTGGCGCTGTCCTTCTCCAGCTTGGCAAGGCGGTCGCTCGCCTGCTTCCAGACATTGTCCCAGAGCTTGCGCACCTCGGTATCAAGTTCGCGGATCTTGGCCGCCTGCACCTCGGCATTCTGGCTCATGCCCTGGTCGGTGTCGGACAGCCTGGCCTCCAGGTCCCCGATGCGCTTGGCGTAATCATCGGCCCGGGTGAGCGACTCCTGCAAACCCTGTTGCAGTTGCCAGGCCCAGGCGCAGGCCACCGCGGCCACTAACAGCGAAACCGCCAGCCCTATCCGCACCAGGGGACCGGTCCCACCGCCCGCTGCCGGCCGCTGCGCCGGGGCGCCGCGCTGGGGCGCACTGCTCTTGCCCGGGCGCGACCGGGATGTGCCGACCGGGGCGGGGCCATCGCGGGTGGGGACTATCGAGGGGATGTGGTCGAGATCATCCTGGGTCATGGGGCGTACACCTGTTACAGCCAGTGGCGCCGATTATACATAGCGCCCACGGGGTCAGAAACAAAAAAGCCGGGCGGGGCCCGGCTGCGGTTTGGCAGGCTTTCGACTAGACGAAAGCGAGCAGCGCCCACAGCGCCGCGGTCAGGCCGATGCTGCAGTGGATGACGCCCCTGACAGTGGCCAGCGGGCCCAGCTTGCCGAACAGGGCATTGGCTTCCAGCAAAAGGATCACAGCCACACAGGCGTAAAAGCCGGCGCCGCCGGCGCCCTCGATATACAGGTGCTTGGAGCCCAGCATACCGAACAGCATGGGGGCGGAGAACAGGGTGTTGGTGCGCGAGGCCAGGCCCGCCTTGGCGGCGGCCGCAGGCCCTTCGCCCGGGGCAAGCCCGAGTACGATCTTCTGGTTCGGCCAGATGATCAGCCAGACGTTGAGGAACATCAGGGTACCGGCGAGCGAACCCACCCAGATGATGGGGCTGGCGGCGAAGTTGCTGAAGGCCTTGATCGACATCAGCAGGTACAGGCCGGTGAGGAAGGTAAACATGGCGCCCCAGCGGAACCACCACAGCGCCCGCGGCGCCAGCTTCTTCATGGCATCGGCCTTGGCGCCGGCCTCGGCTTCCTTGAAGTATTCGGTCTGCACGAAATTGAAGTAGTACAGCATGCCTATCCAGGTAATGCCGAACAGAACGTGTGCCCACCTGAAAACAAATTCAACAATCATCATCACCTTCTCCCCTTCTTTTTTGGCAAAACTTGCCCGACCATTATACACCCTGACCGGCAAGTTGGTATTCCCATGGCAATCATGGTTTCTCTGTTACCCTTGGCCGAGGCTACAACCTGGGCAACTCTCACCTGGACTGGATGTTCCTCTTGAAAATGAAGACAGCACTGAAAAGCATGTTTGAACGAATCGGGACCAAACCATCATCCAGACCGGTTGCCGGCAGCATCCGAACCATAGCCGTATGCGCTGCCCAGGTTCCCTTTTTCAGAGGCGGAGCCGAGTCCCATGTAGATGCCCTGGTAGGGCAGCTGAAATCCCGTGGTTACGAGGTGGAGTTAATCAATATCCCCTACAAGTGGTATCCACATGCACAATTGCAGAAAAGCATGGAGATATGGCAAAAACTGGACCTCAGCGAATCGAATGGCAAGAAAATCGACCTGGTCATTGCGACCAAGTTTCCCTCGTATTTTATAGAGCATCCACGCAAGGTAGTCTGGCTGATTCATCAGTACCGCCAGATGTACGATCTACTTGATAGCCCCTACTCCGCCTTCGATATGGGCAAGCGCAGGGAAAGAAAGCTGCGGGAAAAATTGGTCGCCATGGATACCGCGGCCCTGGCCTCATACCCACGCAGGTTCAGCAATTCACAAAACACGGCGGATCGCCTGCTGAAATACAATGGACTGGAGGCCGAGGTGCTGTATCACCCGCCACATCTGCAGGGGAGATACAAAAGTATCGACTATAAGGGGTACATACTGTCTGCGGGGCGCCTGGACAAACTCAAGCGCATCGACCTGCTGCTACAGGCAATGCCGCATATGAGCTCCAGTATCCGCTGCAAAATTGCGGGAACCGGGCCTGAAAGAGAGGAACTGGCGCGGCTGGCCCGGGAATTGGATGTCGAGGACAGGGTGGATTTCCTCGGATTCGTTTCCGACGATGAACTGATTCAACTCTATGGCGAGTGCTCGGCTGTGTTCTTTGCTCCCCGGGACGAAGACTACGGCTACATCACTCTCGAGGCCTTCCTCGCCAGAAAACCCGTTATTACCGCGCCCGACTCGGGAGGGCCCCTGGAGTTCGTCGAGCATGGCACCAGTGGCCTTGTTCTTGCGAGCCTTGATCCCGAAGCAATGGGCCGGCAGATAGAGGAACTGGTCAGCAATAAGCAGCTTTGCGAACGCTACGGGCAGTCAGGCTATCATCGCGTCGAGCATATCAGCTGGGAGCCGGCAATCCGGGCACTGGTGGGAGAACAAAAAAAACCCGGCATATAGCCGGGTTTTTTTCTGCCGATGGGCTGCTTACATCATGCCGCCCATACCGCCCATACCGCCCATACCACCCATATCGGGCATGCCGCCGCCGGCACCCTTTTCTTCCGGATGGTCGGCGATCATCACCTCGGTGGTGATCATCAGGCCGGCAACGGAGCCGGCTGCCTGCAGGGCGACGCGGGTCACCTTGGCAGGATCGAGAATACCCATCTCGATCATATCGCCGTATTCACCGGTGGCAGCGTTGTAACCGTAGTTACCCTTGCCCTCGTTCTTGACGTTGTTCAGCACGACTGAAGGCTCGCCACCGGCGTTGGCCACGATCTGGCGCAGCGGGTTCTCCATGGCGCGCAGGGCCGCGGTGATACCGTGGTTCTGGTCCTCGTTATCGCCTTTGAGCTTGCTGATGGCCTGCACGGCGCGCACCAGGGCGACACCGCCACCGGCAACCACGCCTTCTTCAACGGCCGCACGGGTGGCGTGCAGGGCGTCTTCAACGCGGGCTTTCTTCTCTTTCATTTCGATCTCGGTGGCAGCGCCGACCTTGATCACCGCCACGCCGCCAGCCAACTTGGCGACGCGCTCCTGCAGTTTCTCGCGATCGTAATCGGAGGAAGTGTTCTCGATCTGGACACGGATCTCGCTGACACGCGACTTGATGGCATCGTGGTTACCGGCGCCGTCAATGATCGTGGTGTTGTCCTTGTCCATGCTGACACGCTTGGCGGTACCCAGGTGCTCCAGGGTAGCGGATTCCAGGTCCAGGCCAACTTCCTCGGAGATCACAGTGCCGCCAGTGAGGATGGCGATGTCCTGCAGCATGGCCTTGCGACGGTCGCCGAAACCGGGCGCCTTACACGCAGACACCTTGACGATGCCGCGCATATTGTTGACCACCAGGGTGGCCAGCGCCTCGCCTTCCACGTCTTCGGCCACGATAACCAGCGGCTTGGATGCCTTGGCGACCTGCTCCAGCAGGGGCAGCATTTCGCGGATATTGGAGATCTTCTTCTCGACCAGCAGGATGTAGGGGTCCTCCTGGTCCGAGCTCATGCTCTCCTGGTTGTTGATGAAATAGGGAGACAGGTAGCCGCGGTCGAACTGCATGCCCTCAACCACGTCGAGCTCGTTTTCCAGGCCGGAACCTTCCTCGACCGTGATAACGCCTTCCTTGCCGACTTTATCCATGGCCTCGGCGATGATGTCGCCGACCTGGGTGTCGCTGTTGGCGGAAATGGTGCCCACCTGGGCGATCGCCTTGTTGTCCGCGCAGGGCGTGGACATCTGCTTGATCTGCTCCACGGCGGCGGCAACGGCTTTATCGATACCGCGCTTGAGGTCCATGGGGTTCATGCCTGCGGCAACCGCCTTGAGGCCTTCGTTGAGGATAGCCTGGGCCAGCACAGTCGCTGTGGTGGTGCCATCGCCGGCCTGGTCAGAGGCCTGGGAAGCGACTTCCTTCACCATCTGGGCGCCCATGTTCTCGAACTTGTCCGCCAGTTCGATTTCCTTGGCCACGGATACGCCGTCCTTGGTGACGGTGGGTGCGCCGAAGGATTTGTCCAGGATTGCGTTGCGGCCCTTGGGCCCCAGGGTCGCCTTGACGGCGTCGGCGAGAATGTTCACGCCCTTGAGCATGCGCGAGCGAGCTTTGTCGCCGAAATATACATCTTTAGCTGCCATGATCTGATTCCTTTAATTTACCAATTCAAATGTTGTGAGATGCAGGGAAACGTTTTCCCGACCTTTTACTCGATAACCGCGTAGATTTCGCTTTCACCCATGATGATCAGCTCTTCGCCATCCACGTCGATGGTGTTGCTGCCGGCATACTGGCCAAACACGACTTTGTCGCCAACCTTCAATGCCAGGGGACGAATGCTGCCATTGTCCAGCGCCTTGCCCTGGCCAACCGCCACGACCTCGCCCTGGTTGGGCTTCTCTTTAGCGGAGCCGGGCAGCAGGATGCCGCCGGCGGTGGCTGTTTCCTCTTCCTTGCGACGGACGACTACACGGTCGTACAACGGACGGATTTTCATCTCTATTACTCTCCTGGTGACAGATATTTATGGATACCCTCGCGGGGCTGGGCTCAACTATTGGGGCATTAAACCTGAATTCAAGGCCCCGATTAGCACTCTTTTCAAGAGAGTGCCAATTCTAGTCACGGGCGGAAGGGAGTCAAGCGCTGCCAGGGCCTCCTGAAAGCCCTGGTGATTTGTATATATTTATTTATGAATCAACAGGTTAAATGATTTAATCGTCATCGACCCGGCGGTACTGGCCCTCGATGGTCACATGGTTGGCCGCATCGCGCTCGGGGGCATAGGGCTCGGGCCGGGGGCCAATCAACCAGCCCGCCAGCCGTCGCCGCAGGGGGCCGATCACCACGATGAGGGCGGCCACATCGGAAACCATGCCGGGAATCATCAACAACACACCCGCCAGGCCCAGGGCCATATCGTCCAGCAGCAGCCGGGGCCCCACCAGCTGGCCCTGCTGGCTCTGGCGCAGGCGCTCGACCATGCCCCGCCCCTGCCGCTGCAGGAGGGCAATGCCCAGCAGCAGCGTGAGCAGGACATAGCCCAGCGCAAACAGGGCGCTGGTCTTGATGCCCAGCTGTATCAGGCTGAAAAGCTCCAGCCAGGGCAGGAGGATGATCAACAGGCGCATGCGCGACTCTCCGTTTTGCGCAGTATGGGGTCTGGGGGACAATTTACAAGGCGGCTGCCTGTGCGCCTGTTGCGCGGCGCCCCTGCAGGGTGGGCCGTCGCCAGCCACCTTTGCCCGTCATAACACCGGTGATAGAATCGCGCCGGCCCGCAGCGGGCGCAAAGCCCGAGGGAAGGACACATTGTCGGTGCAACTATCCGTAGATCGGGCCGTTAACCGGGCCTACCTGGTCCTTACAATCGCCCTGCTTGCGGGCCTGTCCGCCTACCTGTTCCACCCCACCCTGTTCCAGGACGGGACCCTGGTGCACGGGGACAACGTGCACCATGGTTATTCATTCCTGAAGTTTCACCACGACATCCTCCAGCAGAACCTCTCGCCCCTGTGGACCCGGCTGATTTACGGTGGCCATGCCCTGTTCGCCGAGGGCCAGGCGGGCCTGAGCAACCCGATCAATTACCTGGTGGCCTGGCTGCTGCCACCCGAGTTCGGCCACAACCTGCTGCACTGGCTGGCCATGACAGCATTCGGCATCGGCTGCTATGGCCTGTGCCGATCCCTGGCACTGAGCCCCCCGAGCTCGCTGTTTGCGGCGCTGGCGGCGGCGTTTTCCAGCCTGGCGATCCATACCAATACCAGCATGATCGCTGTCGAAGCCATGGTGTGGGTACCCTGGACCATGTGGGCCTTCGAATCCTGGCTGCGGGATCCGCGCTCCGGGCGCGCGGTACTGTTCGGCCTGGCGACCGCCATGCTGGTGTTTTCCGGTTATCCGCACTTCCTGCACGGTACCGTTGTGTACCTCCTGGCAAGCCTGTGCAGCCTGCTCCTGGGCGGCCCGCTGCGGGCGACGATTCCCCGGTTCATAGGAACCCACTGGCGCAGCGGCCTGCTGGCGATCACCGTCTGCGTCGCCCTCTCAAGCGTCCAGTGGCTGCCGCTGCTGGAACTGGCCTCCCTATCGCACCGCAGCGATGGGGTTGGGATCGTCGTTAACGGCACCACCGAGTTCCTGCTGCGGGGCCTGCTGTACTCCACTGATAACTTCAACAGCTCGGAGGCCATTGCGCCCGCCTGGTTCCCCAACACCGGCAGCCTGCTGGTCTGCCTGCTTGCGTCCATCTGCCTGGTTGGCACCGGCAGCGCCCGGGTGAAGGGCCACATCGTCGCCACTGCACTGCTGCTTATTCTCGGCTTCGGCACCCTGTCCCCGCTGTACCGCATGATCATCGACTACAACCTGATTCCCGGGATACGCAGCTTTCGCCTGATGTTCCCCTATTTCATTATGACAATCGTCGGCGTGGCCGTACTGGCGGCCAGCGCGCTCGACGACCTTGGCAGGCTTACCCGGGAGCAACTCGCCACGCCTGCCCAGGGGGCGATCATCCGCACGGGCGCGCTCCTGCTCGCCTGGGGCGCGCTGCTCTATCACTTCCACACGGACCAGGCGCCGCTGGCCAACTACCTGGTAGCGGCGCTGGGCCTGGCGGGATTCGTGCTGCTGGCCGCTGTCGACAGGCTGCGCCTCTA
>JBFZEF010000359.1:0-16598 GCA_041307045.1 Halioglobus sp. | reverse complement strand
CGAGGCCTCCGGGTAGATGAGGGTGGGTGTGGCGTCCCACTGCTCGGGGGCGGCCGCACCAGTTAGCGGCGGTGGCGCATTGTTGGCGAATACCACCAGCTCTACCCGGAACCAGCGCTGCTCCTGGGCCGGCGCTGCGGTACTGCCGAGCAAAGCGGCGACAGCGAGTGCGAAGGTGGTCATTCTGGCTGGTGACTTGTGCATCAGGCGGCATTTTCCGTGGCGTCTTGGGCAAAGGAGTCCAGCAGCTGTTCCACATACTGCTGGCGCTCCCGGTTATCGGGCAGCTGTCGCTGGAAGCGCAGGCGAGTTGCCCCCGCCAGTTTATACGACCTTGGGTCGGATTGAACCAACTTCACGAGGCTGATCGGGTGTACCCGGGTGTTGGTGTTGAAGTCGATACTACCGCCCTCCGGGCCGGCTTCAATGGCCCGGATGCCGAGCCCCTGGGCTCGCAGGCGCAGCTGCGCGACCACGAACAGGTTCTTGACCTGCACCGGCAGGAGGCCGAAACGGTCGATCATCTCCACCTGCAGCTCGCGCAGCTCGTCGTCGTCGGTGGCAGCGGCGATGCGCTTGTACAGGATCAGCCGGCCGTTGATGTCGGGCAGGTAATCCTCGGGAATCAGCGCCGGCATATGCAGCTTGATCTCGGATCCCGCGTCCAGTGGCGCGTCGATGTCGGGTATCTCTCCGCGTTTCAGCGCGGCGACTGCGCGCTGCAGCATGTCCATATAGAGCCCGAACCCGACGCTGTGTATCTGGCCACTCTGCTCGTCCCCCAACAGCTCGCCGGCACCCCGAATTTCCAGGTCGTGGGTTGCCAGCAGGTAGCCGGCGCCGAGATCACCCGCTGCCTCGATGGCCTCCAGTCGCTTGACCGCATCCGGCGTGATGGCGGAGCGCGCGGGGCACATCAGGTAGGCGTAGGCCTGGTGGTGGGAACGGCCCACCCGGCCGCGCAACTGGTGCAGCTGGGCCAGCCCGAACTTGTCGGCCCGCTCGATGATAATGGTATTGGCATTGGGAATGTCGATGCCTGTTTCTATAATGGTCGTGCACAGCAGGATATGGTGGCGCTGGTGATAGAAGGCGGACATGACCTGCTCGAGCTGGGTTTCCCGCATCTGCCCATGGGCGACCGCGATACTCAGGTCTGGCAGCAGCTCCCGCAGTTTGCGGGCAGTTTCCTCGATGGTCTTCACCTCGTTGTGGAGGTAGTACACCTGGCCACCGCGCAGGGTCTCGCGCAGCACCGCTTCCTTGATCAGTGCGATGTTGTGCTCCCTGACAAAGGTCTTGATCGAGAGCCGCCGGGCGGGCGGGGTGGCGATGATGGAGAGGTCGCGCATCCCGCCCATGGCCATATTCAGGGTTCGCGGAATCGGCGTGGCGGTGAGGGTGAGTACGTCCACCTCCGAACGCAGGGCCTTGATGGCCTCTTTCTGTTTGACACCGAAGCGGTGTTCCTCGTCGATGACCAAAAGGCCCAGATCGGCAAAGCGAAAATCTGATTGCAGCAGTTTATGGGTGCCGATCAGGATGTTGGTCCTGCCTGCCGATACCCGGCGGCTTACATCGTCCAATTCCTTCGATGAGCGGAAGCGGGAGACCACCTCGATGGTCACGTCCCAGTCGGCAAAGCGGTCACTGAAGGAGTTGAAGTGCTGCTGGGCGAGCAGGGTCGTGGGTACCAACACCGCGACCTGCTTGTCATTGCGGGTGGCCAGAAAGGCGGCGCGCATGGCCACCTCGGTCTTGCCAAAACCGACATCCCCGCACACCAGGCGGTCCATCACCCGGGGGCTCTGCATGTCTGCGATAACGGCGTCGATCGTCGCCTGCTGGTCCGCTGTCTCCTCAAAGGGAAAGCCGGCGGCAAACAGCTCGTAGTCCTGCTGGAAAGGCGCAAACGCAAAGCCCTCCCTGGCCTCGCGCCGGGCGTAAACCTCCAGCAGCTGGGCGGCGACGTCGCTGGCCTTCTCGCTGGCCTTGCGGCGAGCCTTCTCCCACTGGTCCGAGCCCAGTTTGTGCAGCGGGGCCAGGTCCGGGTCAGAGCCGGCGTAGCGGCTCACCAGGTGCAGCGAGGCAACAGGCACATACAGGCGGGAACCCTGGGCGTATTCCAGGGTGAGGAACTCGGCCTGCTGTTCGTCCACGGTCAGGGTCTGCAGGCCGATATAGCGCCCGACACCGTGCTCCAGATGCACCACCGGCACACCCTCGCGCAGCTCGTTGATGTCCCGAAAGACATTGGCGAGAGCGGAGTCCTCGGACTGCTTGCCGCGGCGCCGGCGGCGCTGGGCCACCCGGTCGCCGAACAGTTGGGCCTCGCACACCAGGGTCGGCTGGCCCGGGCCAAAAGACATGCCCCGATCCAGCGGCGCGGTGGCGATGGCGAAATCAACACCCGAGGCCACAAATGCGTTCCAGTCCCTGACCTGGGGCGGCGCCAGGCCGTGTTCACGCAGTGACTCCAGCAGGATTTCCCGACGGCCGGCCGACTCGGCGCACAGCAGAACCGGCCCCTGGTGCTCGCGCATGAAATGCACCAACTGCTCAGCCGCTGACTGCTGGCGCTGGGCGGCGGCCAGGCGCGGCGGCTGCAGGACCCCGGTGCGCAGGTGCACCGGCGCGTCCGGGCTGTGGCGCAGCTCAAGCACAGCGTACTTGCCGAGGATCTGGAAGAGCTCCTCCACCGGGGTAAAGCAGCGCCCAGGGGGTAGCAGCGGTCGCCGGGGGTCAATGCCATATTCGGCAAAGCGGGTATTGGCCTCAGCCCAGAAGTGGCAGGCACTGCCGTGGTGATCCCCGCTGGTGATAATCGCCGTATTGTCGGGCAGGTAGTCGAACAGTGTGGCGCAGCGTTCAAAAAAAAGCGGCAGGTAATACTCACAGCCGCCTGGACTGCGACCGGCACTGACCTCGGTATAGACAGGGCACAGGTCAGGGTCCGCCTCGAAGCTCTGGTACCAGTTCATCTTAAAGCGGCTGATGGCGCCCCGGTCCATCGGGTACTCCCGGGCCGGCAGCAGATTGATGGCCTCCACCCTGTCCACGGTGCGCTGGGTCTGGGGGTCAAAGGTGCGAAGGCTGTCAACCTCGGCGTCCAGCAGGTCGATCCGGTAGGGCAGCTTGCTGCCCATCGGGTAGATGTCGAACAGGGAGCCGCGCAGGGCGAATTCGCCGTGCTCGTAGACTGTTTCCACGCTGCGGTAGCCGTTGCGCTGCAGGTCGCGCCGGAAGGCATCGATATCGAGGGTCTGGCCGGCCTTCAGCACCAGGCTGGAGGCGGCGATATAGTCCGCCGGCGCGAGCCGGTGCATCAGGGTGGGAATCGGCACCACCAGTATCCCGGCGCCCAGGCGGCGCAGCCGGTGCAGCGTGTGCAGGCGCTCGGAGATAATGTCCTGGTGGGGTGAAAAATTGTCATAGGGCAGGGTTTCCCAGTCGGGAAAGGCCAGGATCTGGGTATCGCCCGCCAGGAAAAAGGGCAGCTCGCGCTCCAGCGTCAGCGCCGCGCTGGTGTCGGCGGCGATCACCAGGGTCAGCTGGCCGGGCCGGGCCAGCTCTGCGATACAGCGCGCATCGGCACAGCCAGCGAAGGGGCCCAACGCAGTGCGGGTGGCGCTCTGCCGGGGCCAGGGCGTGTTTTTTACCAGATCGGAGAACATAGGGCCTGGATGACTGTTGGAGGCGGTGTCTGTGCGGCGCCATTGTAGCGTCAAGCCGTGGTTCAGCTCCAGCAAAGACCGCGATTGCCGGCGGTAAATCGCGCCATGGCATTGGGCCAACAGCAACTTGCGCGCTCCCGGTGCTGCGATGATAATACGCAGCCCTGAGCCCAGCACCCCCTAAGGAAGGAAGCCTCAAGTGACCGAACGCAAGCGACCGCGCCCCGACGACTACTTCAAGAACTGGAAAGAGCGAGAGGCCCTGGCCGAGGGAATGATTCCACTGGTCGGGCGCCTATCCCGTGAGAAGAACGTAAAGTGCTATATGTACGGCAGGCCGCTGGTCCACCGCTCCGTCACGCAAATCATGAAAGACCACCGCTATGTGCGCCAGATCGAGGGTAACGAGTTGTCAGAATTCGAAACCTACCCGGTTTTCACCCACCTGGCAGGGCTTGACCTCGGACCCGCCCACATCGATGTAGGCCGCCTGGCGGTGCGTTACCAGGAAAAGGGCATTGCCGCCGGCCTGAGCCTCCCGCAGTACATCGAGCGCGAACTCGCGGACCTGATCGGCAACAAGGTCAAGCCCCTGGCGCAACCCCAGGACGTGGTGCTGTACGGGTTTGGCCGTATCGGGCGGCTGATGGCACGCATCCTGATCGAGAAGACCGACGGTGGCGACTGCCTGCGCCTTCGTGCCATCGTCGTGCGCAAAGGCAAGGCTCCCAACGACCTGGTCAAGCGCGTGAGTCTGTTGCGCCGCGACTCGGTGCACGGGGCCTTTGATGGCACCATCCGGGTGGACGAGGAGCGCCAGTCTTTCATTGCCAACGGCAATGAAGTGAAAGTGATCTACGCGGACGCGCCGGATAAGATTGATTACACCCAGTATGGCATCGACAACGCGATTATCATCGATAATACCGGCGCCTGGCGGGACGAGGCGGGGCTGTCCCAGCACCTCAAGAGCAAGGGCGCTAGCAAGGTCATCCTCACCGCGCCGGGGAAGGGCAGTCTCAAGAATATCGTCGCGGGCATTAACAGTGACCAGATCGAGCCTACGGACACGATCATCTCGGCCGCATCCTGCACCACCAACGCCATTGCACCACCACTCAAGGCCATGGACGACGAGTTCGGTATCGTCACCGGCCACGTGGAGACGGTGCACGCCTATACTAATGACCAGAACCTGACCGACAACTACCACAAGGCATCCCGCCGCGGCCGCAGCGCTCCCCTCAACATGGTCATCACCGAAACCGGCGCCGCCAGCGCGGTAGGCAAGGTATTGCCGCAGCTGCAGGGCAAACTGAGCGGCAACGCCATCCGGGTTCCCACGCCGAATGTATCGATGGCCATCCTCAACCTCACCCTGAAGCGGGAGGTCACCCGGGACCAGGTCAATGAGTTCATGCGCAACCAGGCGCTGCATTCCGCCCTGCGCAGGCAAATTGATTACTCAGGCTCCCCAGAGGTGGTCTCCACCGATTTCGTGGGGTCGCGCCACGCCTGCATTTTCGACGCCCAGGCCACTATCGCCAACGGCAGCCAGGTCGTGATGTACCTCTGGTACGATAATGAGTTCGGCTACAGCTGCCAGGTGCACCGTGTCCTTGAACGCATGGCCGGTATCCGTTTCGCCGTTTACCCGAAGCTGGGCTGAAACGGCGCTGGGAGCGCTGGTGCCGCGCTGCAGGGCAGTTGCCGCGACTCTCCCCGGCTGCCCCTTGGATATTGGTACAAAGTTGCTCCCGGTCAAAAAAACGTGGCGCCGATCGATAGTGTTTTGGCGGAGCCATCCGCTATAATGCCCGCGCCTGGTTTCCGTCCCCGGACTGATCGCGCAGCCACAGGTTAATCGCGTTCCGGACGGCTCCAGACCACCCACTTCCGTTCAGCTTTTTAGGCCGATTCTATGATCAAGATCAAGCGGGGCATGGACATTCCTATCCAGGGCGCTCCCCAGCAGGTAATAGAGGATGCGCCTGCGCCGCGCGCCGTAGGCCTGGTGGGCTATGACTACGTAGGCTTGAAGCCGACCATGGAGGTGCGCGAAGGGGAGCGGGTCAAGCTGGGCCAGTTGCTGTTCACGGACAAGAAAACCGAAGGCGTGCGCTATACAGCCCCCGCCAGCGGTGTCATCTCTGCCATAAACCGCGGTGCCAAGCGGGTTTTGCAGTCGGTGGTGATCGATATCGAAGGCGATGAAGCCGTGCAGTTTCCCGCCTTCAGTGTCGAGGCCGCCGCCGCGTTGGATGCCGCCACAATTCGCGCTCAGTTGAACGAAGCCGGTCTGTGGACGGCGCTGCGGACCCGTCCCTATAGCAAGGCCCCGGCCCTGGGCAGCGCGGCTACCGCAATTTTTGTCACCGCGATCGACACCCATCCGCTGGCGCCGGATCCCCGGGTGATTATCGCCGGTGAGCCCGAGGCATTCGCACTGGGGCAGGATCTGCTTGCCAGACTTACTTCCGGCAAGCTGTTCCTGTGTGTCGCACCCGGGGCCGGCATCGCACAGGGCAGGGCAGCCAACATCGAGGTCGCCGAATTCGCAGGTCCGCACCCGGCGGGCCTGGCCGGTACCCATATCCATTTTCTCGGCAGCGCCGGCATCAACAAGGTCGTCTGGACGATCGGCTACCAGGACGTGATCGCCATCGGTCGCCTGTTTCTCGATGGCCGTCTCTATACCCGGCGGGTGATCTCCCTGGCCGGGCCACAGGTAGAGCGACCGCGCCTGTTGCGCACCCGCCTGGGCGCGGACCTGCAGGCCCTGTGCGCCGGGCAGATGAAGGACGGTGAAAACCGTATCATCAGTGGCTCGGTCCTGGGTGGGCGTGGCGTTTCAGGCGCCACCTCCTACCTGGGCCGCTTCCATAACCAGGTCTCGGTGTTGCTCGAGGGGCGTCACCGCGCTTTTATGGGCTGGCTGTCGCCCGGCCTGCAAAAGCACTCCAACCTGGGTATCTATGTCACCAGCTTTTTTGGCACCCGACCGCTGCCGATGACCACCACCACCAACGGCAGCGAGCGTGCCATGGTGCCGGTGGGCAGTTACGAAAAGGTAATGCCCCAGGATATCCTGCCCACCCAGTTGCTGCGTGCGCTGATCGTGGGCGACACCGAGATGGCACAGTCCCTGGGTTGCATGGAACTGGAGGAAGAGGACCTGGCCCTGTGCAGCTACGTCTGCCCGGGCAAGTACGAGTACGGTCCCATCCTGCGGGACAACCTGACTCGAATCGAGAAGGAGGGTTAAAGCGTGGGACTTCGACAGTTTCTGGACAGCATTGAACACCATTTCCATGAGGGCGGGCGCTACCAGAAGTGGTTTGCCCTCTATGAGGTCATGGATACCTTCCTGTATGCGCCGAATTCAGTAACCCGCTCCACCGCCCATGTGCGGGATGGCGTGGACCTGAAGCGCATCATGATCACCGTGTGGCTGGCGGCCTTTCCTGCCATGTTCTACGGCATGTACAACCTGGGCTGGCAGGCCAACGAAGTGCTGCCCGCGGGGCAGGGGATCGAAGGCTGGCGAGGCTTCCTGATCGAACTGCTGGGCGGCTACGATGCCAGTAGCATCTGGGACTGCTTGATATTTGGCGCCGTGTTTTTCCTGCCGATCTATATCGTGACCTTTCTCGTGGGCATCAGCTGGGAGATCCTGTTTGCCATTCGGCGCGGGCATGAGGTGAATGAGGGCTTCTTCGTCACCTCGATCCTGTTCGCCCTCACCTGCCCGCCGGATATTCCCCTGTGGCAGGTGGCCCTGGGGATTAGCTTCGGCGTGGTGATCGGCAAGGAGATTTTTGGCGGCACCGGCAAGAACTTCCTTAACCCGGCACTCACCGGGCGGGCGTTCCTGTATTTCGCCTACCCGGCCCAGCTGTCCGGCGACGCGGTCTGGGTCGCGGTTGACGGCCATACCGGCGCCACCGCGCTGTCGGTGGTAGCGTCCGAGGGAATGGATGCCCTGCGTCAGCAGTGGACGTGGATGGAGGCCTTCATCGGTTCGATTCCGGGCTCCATTGGCGAGACCTCCACCTTGGCCATTTTCATCGGCGGCGCGCTGCTGCTGCTCACCCGGGTGGCCTCCTGGCGAATCATGGCTGGGGTGATGATAGGCATGGTTGCCCTGTCGACCCTGTTCAACCTGATCGGCTCGGATGACAACCTGTCCTTCGCCATGCCCTGGTACTGGCACCTGGTCACCGGCGGCTTTGCCTTCGGCATGGTTTTCATGGCGACTGACCCCGTCTCGGCCTCCATGACCGATGTCGGCAAATGGTACTTCGGTATTCTGATCGGGGTGATGACCGTGCTGATCCGGGTGGTGAACCCGGCATTCCCCGAGGGCATCATGCTGGCAATCCTGTTCGCCAACATCTTTGCCCCCATGATCGATCACTTCGTGGTCCAGGCCAATATCAAACGGAGGCTTGCCCGTGTCCAGTCATGAAAGCACCAGTAAAACGCTGCTAGTCGCCTTCTCCCTCAGTATCGTGTGCGCGGTGTTTGTCTCCGCGGCCACCGTGATGCTGAAGCCGGTGCAGGAAGTAAACCAGGCCCTGGACCGCAAGCGCAATATTCTGGCCGCGGCCGGAATGCTGGTGGAGGGCAGGAGCGTGGAGGAGCAGTTCTCCCAGATCTCCACCCGCATCGTCGACCTGCGCACCGGCAGGTTTTCCGATGCCGAGGATCCGCAGAAGTATGACCAGCGCAGGGCGGCCAAGGATCCCTCCCAGTCCGAGAAGCTGCCCGTAGAGCAGGATCTGGGGAAGATTGGACGCCGCGAGCACTTCGCGGTCGTCTATGTGGTGGAGAACGACACGGGCGGCATTGACAAAGTCATCCTGCCGGTGCGCGGTTATGGCCTGTGGTCGACGCTCTATGGCTTTATCGCCGTGGAATCCGATGCCAATACCATCGCCGGGCTCGGCTTCTACCAGCATGGCGAAACACCGGGCCTGGGCGGTGAGGTGGATAACCCGCGCTGGATAGCCTTCTGGCCGGGCAAAGAGGTGTATCGCGACGGGGACGTGGCGGTGAGCCTGATCAAGGGCTCGGTTGATCCCGCCAGCGCGAATGCACCATGGCAGGTGGATGGTCTGGCCGGCGCCACGCTCACCTCAAAGGGCGTGACCAACCTGTTGCACTTCTGGTTGGGCGAAAACGGCTTTCAACCATTCCTCAACAACCTTAGAAACGGGGAGGCGTGATCATGCAGTCACTCAAGGAAATTGTTACCGGGCCCATCTTCAAGAACAATCCCATCGCGCTGCAGATCCTCGGCGTGTGCTCGGCCCTGGCGGTCACCTCGTCCCTGAAGGTGACCCTGGTAATGTGCATCGCCCTCACCCTGGTCACCGCATTCTCAAGTCTGTTGATCTCGGCCGTTCGCAATCACACGCCGGGCAGCATTCGGATTATCGTGCAGATGGTGATCATTGCTTCGCTCGTAATCGTGGTGGACCAGTTTCTCAAGGCCTATGCCTTTGCCATCAGCAAGCAATTGTCGGTGTTCGTGGGCCTGATCATCACCAATTGTATTGTTATGGGTCGGGCCGAGGCCTACGCCATGCAGAACCCGCCGGTGGCGAGCTTCCTTGACGGCATCGGCAATGGCCTGGGTTACAGCGTAGTGCTGATCGCGGTTGCGGTGGTGCGGGAGTTGTTCGGCTCCGGCAAGCTGTTCGGGGTCGAGATCCTGCCACTGGTAACCGAGGGCGGCTGGTACAACCCCAATGGCCTGCTCCTGCTCCCGCCCAGCGCTTTTTTCCTGATCGGGCTGCTCATCTGGGGCTTGCGCAGTGTCCGCACGGAACAGGTGGAGAAGCGCGAGTACAAGCTGGCGCAACATACCGCCGTAGGGGAGGGTGCGTAACATGGAACACTACCTGGGCATGTTGGTCCGCGCGATTTTTGTTGAGAACATGGCACTGGCATTCTTCCTGGGCATGTGCACCTTTCTGGCACTTTCCAAGAAAATGAACGCGGCCTTGGGGCTGAGCGTGGCGGTGACCGTGGTACTGGCCATCACGGTACCGCTCAACAACCTTATTTATAACTACCTCCTGCGCGAAGGCGCGCTGGCTTGGGCCGGTCTGCCCGAGTTGGACCTCAGTTTTCTCGGCCTGCTCACCTATATCGGGGTGATTGCAGCTGTTGTGCAGATACTGGAGATGTTCCTCGACAAGTATGTACCGGCACTCTACAACGCCCTGGGTGTTTTCCTGCCGCTGATCACGGTGAACTGCGCCATCCTGGGCGCCGCACTGTTCATGGTAGAACGGGATTACAATTTCGCCGAGAGCGTCGTGTTCGGCACAGGCTCCGGCATCGGCTGGGGCTTGGCCATCGTCGCCCTGGCGGGTATCCGCGAGAAGCTGAAGTACTCAGACGTGCCCGACGGCCTGCAGGGCCTGGGGATCACGTTCATGATGGCGGGCCTGATGGCGCTCGGCTTCATGTCTTTCGGCGGCATCGACATCTAGGCGGAATTGAACTGATATGGATATGACTATTGTATACGGTGTCACCACGTTCACGGTGATGGTGCTGATCCTGGTGGTGATTATTCTCTACGCCCGCTCGGCGCTGGTCAGCACCGGTGATGTACACATCGAGATCAACGGCGAGAAGACCATCACAGTTCCCGCCGGTGGGAAGCTGCTGCAGACCCTGGCCGAGGCAAAGTTGTTCCTGCCCTCTGCCTGTGGTGGCGGTGGTACCTGCGCCCAGTGCAAATGCATCATCACGGCAGGCGGCGGTTCCATGCTGCCCACCGAGGAAGCACATTTTACCAAGCGCGATGCGGCCGAGGGCTGGCGCCTCAGTTGCCAGGTTGCGGTCAAGCAGGACTTGAAGATCCATGTGCCGGAGGAGGTCTTCGGGGTCAAGCAGTGGGAGTGCACCGTGGTGTCCAACCCCAATGTGGCGACCTTCATCAAGGAGCTGACACTGAAGCTGCCCGAGGGGGAAAGCGTGGATTTCCGCGCGGGCGGTTACGTCCAGCTGGAATGCCCTCCCCACCACGTCAAGTATGCGGACTTCGACATTGGCGCCGAATACCGCGGCGACTGGGAGCGCTTCGGGTTTTTCAAGCTGGAATCCGTGGTTAAGGAGACGACCATACGGGCCTACTCCATGGCCAACTACCCCGAGGAGCGGGGCCTGGTTAAATTCAATATCCGCATCGCCACCCCGCCCCCGGGCAGCCAGGGCATTCCGCCCGGCATCATGTCCTCCTGGGTGTTCGGCCTCAAACCCGGTGACAAGGTCAAGGTCTACGGTCCCTTCGGTGAGTTCTTTGCCAGGGACACTGATGCCGAAATGGTATTCATTGGCGGCGGCGCCGGTATGGCGCCAATGCGCTCACACCTGTTCGACCAGTTCAAGCGCCTGCACACAAAGCGCAAGGTGTCCTTCTGGTATGGCGCCCGCTCCATGCGCGAGATGTTTTACCAGGATGAGTACGACCAGCTCGCCGCGGAAAACCCGAACTTCCAGTGGCATGTCGCCCTGTCTGATCCTCAGCCCGAGGACAACTGGACCGGCTACACCGGCTTTATCCACAATGTGCTGTACCAGGAGTACCTCAAGGACCACCCGGCGCCCGAGGACTGCGAGTACTACATGTGTGGGCCGCCCATGATGAATGCCGCCGTGGTGCAGATGCTGAAAGAACTCGGTGTCGAGCCTGAGAATATCCTGCTCGATGATTTTGGCGGTTAGTACCCGAAGCCACCCCCGCCGGTGGCTTCTTTCTTTTACCGGCCTCGTTTTGCTGTGTGCCCTGGCTGCCTGCGGCGAGCGGCATTCGCCGCTCCAGCTCAGCGGCCAGAGTATGGGCACCAGCTGGCATGTCACGGTGGTGCCGGGCGCAGCCACACCGACGGCGGCAGCCCTGCAACAGGGTATCGAGGCGGAGCTGGAGGCAGTCAACCGCAGTATGTCGACCTACCGGGATGATTCCGAGATCAGCCGCTTCAACGCGACGGGAATCGACCAGTGGTTTGAACTTTCCCCAGAGCTCTACACAGTGTTGTCCGCCGCCATGGCCATCGGTTGGCAGAGCGATGGCGCCTATGACGTCACCGTCGGGCCGCTGGTCGACCTCTGGGGCTTTGGCCCCCCTGGCCCGGTGGCGGCCGCGCCTTCGGACGACGCCGTTACGGCGATTCTGGAGCGGGTGGGGCAGGATCAGCTGCGACTGGATGGGGAGGGCCGGCGCCTGTTGAAACGCGGCCCCGTCAGCCTGGATTTGTCCTCCATTGCCAAGGGCTATGGGGTTGACCGGGTCGCCCAGTGGCTGGGTTCGCAGGGGGTGGAGCGATACCTGGTCGAGGTGGGCGGAGAAATGCGCCTGGCGGGTTTGAGTGCCCGTGGTGACCCCTGGCGCATTGCGATCGAGCGCCCCGAGAGCGGTGACCGCGCGGTGGAGCAGGCTATCCGCCTCACCGATGCGGGTGTGGCCACCTCCGGCGACTATCGCAATTTTTTTGAGGTCGAGGGCAAGCGTTACTCCCACAGTATCGACCCCAGGCGCGGCTACCCCGTGGCCCATGACCTGGTCTCGGTGACAGTGGTCCACCCCAGTTCCATGATGGCGGACGGCTGGGCCACCGCACTGGTTGTGTTGGGTTACGAGAAGGCGATGGCGGTGGCGCAGGAGCAGGGATTAGCGGTATATTTCATCCGGCGCCAGGACGATGCTTTTGTTGAAAGCCACACCCCGGCGTTTGCACCATACCTGGAACAATCCGGGGCCGAACACTAACAGGAATCCACCGGGTTCCGGAGACAGCACATGTCCCTCTTTCTAATCACCTTGCTCGTCTTCTGCCTGGTTATGGCGGGGATGGCTGTGGGCGTCATGAACGGGCGTGCGCCCATCAAGGGCTCCTGTGGCGGCATGGGTGCACTGGGTGTCGATACCGCCTGCGAAATCTGCGGCGGCAACCCGCAGCGCTGTGACGAGCAGACCCGGGAACCGAAAGCGCGGGCGAGCGAGGCCGCCCTGTACTATGCAGCAGACACACAAGCTGCAGCCAAGGCTGGCGACAATTAGCCCACCGGTTGGCCCTGCTTGAACCCCCCCGGTGGTTCCATCAGGCACTACGCGCCCTTCATCGGCCTGCGCTACAGCTTTAGTCGCAAGCGCAATCGCTTTACCTCTGTTATTGCCATGGTATCCATGTTGGGGATGGTTCTCGGCGTGGCCAGCCTGATCACGGTGCTGTCGGTGATGAATGGGTTCGGGGGCGAGTTGCGGCAGCGTATCCTGTCCCTGGTGCCGCATGGCTACGTGGCACATGGCGATGCCGGTATCGCCGGTTGGACTGAGCTGGCCGGGCGCTTGCGGCAGTCACCCGGCGTTGTCGCGGTCTCACCCTACATCAGCGACAAAGTGCTGCTGGCCAGCCCCACCAACCTGCGCGGTGCCGTGCTCACCGCCATCGATCCGGCGCTGGAGAAAGACGTTTCGCGGATCCCGGCGACAATAGTGGCGGGCTCGCTGGAAAGCCTCGGCGAGGACGGCTTCAATGTGGTGCTGGGGGCTGCCCTGGCCCGTGTCCTGCGGGTCGGCCCGGGGGATATCGTCGATGTGACTGTGCCGCGGCTGACCGTTACGCCGCTGGGCGTGTTCCCCCGCAGCAAACGTCTGCGGGTGAGCGGCCTATTCGAGGTCGGCGCCCAGCCGGATGGCTACCAGGCCTATGTCTCCCTGGCTACCGGGCAGAAGCTGCTGGGTCAGAGTGGGCATGTCGATGGCCTGCAGGTGAGAACAGCCGACCTGTTTGCAGCGCCGGCCATCATGGCGCAGCTGGCGCAGGGCCTGCCTGCCGACTTCCAGGTGAGCGACTGGAGCCAGTCCCAGGGCTCTCTCTTTCGCGCGGTAAAAATGGAGAAGTTGATGGTGAGCCTGTTACTGCTCAGCGTGGTGGCCGTCGCAGCATTCAATATCGTCTCAACCCTGGTGATGTCAGTGGCCGAGAAGCGGCGCGATATCGCAGTGCTGCGCACCATGGGCGCCCGCGCCAGCGGCATCATGCTGATATTTGTTGCCCATGGGCTGGGGCTCGCCGCGGTCGGCATCTCCGTTGGCGCCGTCTTCGGCACAGTACTGGGCCTGAATATCTCGCGGGTCACCGTATTCATCGAAAACGCCTTTGGAGTGAAATTGTTCGATCCCAGTGTCTATTTCATCAGCGAGTTGCCGTCCGACCTGCAGTGGTCCGATGTCGGTGCGGTGGTGCTTGCCTCACTTGTGCTGAGCTTGCTGGCGACTCTCTACCCCGCCTGGCGGGCCACCCGTATCGCCCCCGCCGAGGTATTGCGCTATGAGTAGCCCGGTGCTGCGCTGCGAATCGCTGTGCCGCGCCTACGAGGATGGCGGCAGGCGGGTGAACGTCCTGGAGAATGTGGAGCTCAGCCTGTGGGCGGGGGAAAAGATTGCCATCATCGGCGCTTCCGGCTCCGGCAAGTCGACTCTCCTGAACCTGCTCGGTGGCCTGGATAACCCCAGCAGCGGCCGGGTGCTGATGGCGGGGCAGGACCTGGCGACGCTGGGCGAGCGGGAGCTGTGCCAGCTGCGCAACCAGCGCCTGGGCTTCGTCTACCAGTTTCACCACCTGCTGCCGGAGTTCGACGCCAGGGAGAACGTGGGCATGCCGCTGCTTATCGCCGGCCTGCCGCGGGCGGAGGCCTGGGGCAGGGCGGCGCGGATGCTGGAGCGGGTGGGCATGTCCCATCGGCTCGATCACCGCCCGGGACAGCTCTCCGGCGGGGAGCGCCAGCGCGTCGCCATTGCCAGGGCACTGGTGTGCAGCCCGGACGTGGTCCTGATGGACGAGCCCACCGGCAACCTGGACCCGCACTCCGCCGCCCAGGTGCTCGAACTGATAGACGAGCTCGGCCAGGAAAGTGCCGCCTTCGTGGTGGTGACCCACGATCCCGCCATTGCCGGCCAGATGAATCGCACCCTGGAATTGCGCGACGGCTGCCTCCGGGCCCTGCCATGAATTTCCGGGAGCAGCTGCGCATAGCCGTGCGCTACACCTTCGCCCTCGGCGGCGGCCACCTGTCCACCTTCCTGTCGCTCCTGTCCATGCTCGGGCTGGTGCTGGCCATCAGCCTGCTGATCGTGGTGCTGTCGGTGATGAACGGCTTCGACAAGGAGATGCGCGAGCGGATACTGGGCATGGTGCCGCACATCACGCTGCACTCGACCATCCCGATAGAGGACTGGCGTGAACGCAAGGCCCTGGTCGCCAATCATCCCGACGTGGTGGAAGTGACCCCGTTTACCGAGTTTGACGCGCTGTTCATGCGCTCGAACAGGATTGAGACGGCGCTGGGGATCGGTATCGACAGCGATGATGCCGCCGCCATTGCGCGCCAGCTGCCCGGCCTTGCCAGCGATGAGATAGCCGCCTTCCGGGAGCAGCGCAACAGCCTGGTGCTGGGCTCTGGGATCGCCGCCCTGCTGGGGGTGACGCCGGGGGATGAGCTGACCCTGATAGTGCCGGGCGGGGGCCCCGGGCCGGACGCCCGGGCAACCCGGTTCGAGTCCCTGCGGTTGGTGGCGGTGCTCGAGACCGGCACCGAGCTCGACCAGGTCGCAGCCCTGGTGCCACTGGGTCTCGCCTCCGAACTGGCGGGGCTGGGCAGCGCGGTCAGCGGATTGCGCATCGCCACCCGGGACCTGTTCGATGTGACCCGAATCGGCTGGGAGCTGATGAATAATATGCCGACCGGTTATTACGCCACCAACTGGATGATGACCCATGGCAACCTGTACTCGGCCATCCAGCTGTCCCGCGACCTGGTGAGCATCCTGCTGTTTTCGATCATCGCCGTGGCGGCGTTCAACGTGGTCTCCTCCCTGGTGCTGGTGGTGTTCGACAAGCAGGGCAATATCGCCATCCTGCGTACGCTGGGCGCATCGCCGCGCGATGTGGCGATCATTTTCGTCCTCCAGGGCGCCATGATCGGGGTGGTGGGTGCCACCCTCGGATCGGCGTTTGGCGTCGCGGGCAGCCTGGCGGTGCCGGGGCTGGTGAGTGCACTGGAGCGTTTGCTGGACATGAATTTTCTTAACACCGACGTTTACCCGGTGTCCTTCCTGCCGGTCGACCTGTTGTGGCGGGACATCCTGGTGGTCGGCGGGGTGGCGCTGGCCATGTGCGTGGTGGCGGCCATCTATCCCGCCGTGCGGGCGGCGCGGCTGGCGCCAGCCATGATCCTCAACCAGGACCGTAACTGAGAGTCAGCTTTTCTCGCTGGAGGCGCGCCGCCGTTTGCGCTGTTTCCACTGTACCGAAACCCGCCAGCGCCACATCAGGCTGATGACGAAATACCCCAGGCAGCCAAAGAACAGGCCGCACACCAGGCAGCCCAGCAGGAACGGCTGCCAGATATCGGCCAATTGGCTGCCCAGCCAGGCAAAGCTGAGTTCGAATTCCAACTGGCTGACCGGGACATCCAGGAGCAGCGCGCCTACCCGGTACGCCATTAAAAACAGGGGCGGCATGGTCACCGGATTGGTCACCAGGACCAGGCAGACCGACAGTGGCAGATTGCAACGCAGCCGCATCGCGGCCAGGGCGGCCACGGGCATCTGTCCGGGTATGGGGATGAATGCCACGAAAAACCCCACGAAGAAGGCCATGGAGGCGGAGTAGCGATTCAGATGCCACAGGTTCGGTTCGTAGATCCAGTCACCCAGCGCGTGCAGTGACTTTATCTCCCGTATCCGGGCCGCGCTGGGCATGATTGATTTAAGGGTTTTTTTCGGCATGGTGTTCGCGGTCGGATCTGCTGTGTTGTTCCCTGATCACTTGTGATTCACTGGCCCGGCTGCGGCGGCCACTTCGGGGTGGGCATTATGCCCGCAATACGCCGGGTACTCTA
>JBFZEF010000358.1:0-6045 GCA_041307045.1 Halioglobus sp. | reverse complement strand
GACGATATTTCTGACCTGCCTGTCAACGAGGTCCTCGACGAGCTCAAGCGCCAGCTGAACGAGCGCCACGAGGCGGTGTTGCAGGCACCGCCCGGTGCCGGCAAAACCACGGTGGTGCCGCGGGCGCTGCTCGATGAGCCCTGGTTGGCGGGGCGCAAGATCCTGGTGCTGGAACCGCGCCGCATGGCTACCCGGGCCGCCGCCGCCCGCATGGCCTGGTTGCTGGGGGAGGAGCTTGGCCAAACCGTGGGCTATCGGATTCGGCTGGACAGTTGCGTTGGCGACCAGACCCGGATCGAGGTGATCACCGAGGGCATCCTCACCCGCCGCCTCCAGCGCGACCCCGGGTTGGAAGATATCGGCCTCATCATTTTCGACGAATTCCATGAGCGCAACCTCGATTCGGATCTCTGCCTGGCGCTGGTATTGCAGGGTCGGCAGCTGTTCCGGGAGGGGCCGCCGCTGAAGCTGCTGGTCATGTCGGCCACTCTCGACGGGGAGGCCGTGGCGGGCTTGCTCGGCGGCGCGCCGCTGGTCACCTGCAGCGGGCGCCAGTACCCGGTGACCACCCGCCACGGCCTGCCCTACCAGTTGCGCGACCCGATAGCACCGCCCGCGGTGCAGGCGATACTCCACGCGCTGGCTGCGCACCAGGGCAGCATCCTGGTATTCCTGCCGGGCCAGCGCGAGATACTGCAGGTGGCCCGGGAGCTGGACGCCGCCCTGCGCGCGACCGGCGAGCGCCGGGTCGCAATCGCTCTGCTGTTCGGCAGTCTCTCGCCCGAGCGCCAGCGCCAGGCGGTGGAACCGGCGCCGCCCGGCCAGCGCAAGGTGGTGCTGACCACCAATATCGCCGAAACCAGCCTCACCATTGAAGGCATAGAGGTGGTGGTGGATTCGGGACTGGTGCGCGAGGGGGTGTTCGACAGCGCCACCAGCATGACGCGCCTGACCACCAGGCGAATCTCAAAGGCCTCCGCCCGTCAGCGCGAGGGGCGGGCCGGCCGGCTCGGCCCCGGTTATTGCTATCGCCTCTGGAGCGAGGAGCAGGATCATCGCCTGGTGGCCCACGCTACCCCGGAAATACTCCAGGCCGACCTCGCCCCGCTGGCGCTGCAGCTGCTGTCCTGGGGTGTGGACCAGCCGGCGGACCTGGCCTGGCTCGATACGCCGCCGCTGCCGGCCTTCCAGCAGGGCCTCGGCGTACTGGAAACCTGCGGCGCGGTGTATCGCAATCGCGAGGGCAGGTACCAGCTGACACCCCAGGGGGTGCGCATGGCGCAGATGCCGCTGCATCCGCGCCTGGCCCATATGCTGCTGGTGGGCGCCGATATCAACGCCCAGGAGACCGCCTGCCTGCTGGCCGCCGTCCTGTCGGAGCGCAACCCGCTGGCGGCGCAGGATACCGATATCGGCCTCACCCTGGCGCTGCTCATGGGCGAGCGCCCCTGTCCGCCCGAGCTGCAGAGCTGGTTCAAGCGGATCTGGCAGCAGGCCAGGAATCTCGCCCGCCTGTGCCTGGACCACCAGTTCCACAAGGCGGGCCGGGCGGCCATCGGGGTTGCGCTGGAGAACGTGGTCGGCGTGCTGCTCGCCAGTGCCTACCCGGACCGCATCGCCCGGCTGCGGCCCGGTGCTGACGGAACCCGCTATCTGCTGGCCAATGGGCGCAGCGCCGTGTTACCGGCGGAGGATGCCCTGGTGGGCTCCCCCTGGTTGGCGGTCGCTGAAATCGGCGGCCACGCGGGGGAGGCCACCGATCGCATCTACGGCGCCGGCAGCCTCGATCCCGAGTCATTCAAGGGCATTCTTTCGCACCTGGTGCGGGATGAGGAACTGGTGGAGTGGGATTACCGGGCCGACCAGTTTGTCGCCCAGAAGCGCCGCATGGTGGGCTGCATCCTGCTGACCAGCGAACCGCTGGCGCAGGTATCGGAGGAAGCGCGCAGCAACGCCCTGCTGGGTATGTTGCGCAAGAAGGGGCTGGAGATTCTGCCCTGGACCCCGGCCCTGCGGCAGTGGCGCGCCCGGGTCATGCTGTTGCGCCAGGCGGATCCTGCGGGCGGTCACGACACCCGCTGGCCCGACCTGTCCGACCAGGCCCTGCTGGTGCAACTGGAGCATTGGCTGCTGCCCTACCTCGGGCAGGTGCGCCGGCTGGAGGACTTCCACGAGCTCGACCTGAAGGCGATTCTTTACGCCCGCCTGCCCTGGCCCCTGCCGCTGGATCTCGAGCGGCTGGCGCCGGAGCGTATCGCAGTGCCTTCAGGTTCGGCGATCGAGATTGATTACCTGCAGAATCCCCCGGTGCTCGCGGTCAAGCTGCAGGAGATGTTCGGCTGCGAGGAAACGCCCACCGTGGCGGGTGGCAGGGTGGCGCTGCTGGTCCACTTGTTGTCGCCGGCCCGGCGGCCGCTGCAGGTGACCCGCGACCTGGCGAGCTTCTGGCGCAACGGTTACCAGGAAGTGAAGCGCGAGATGAAGGGGCGCTATCCGAAGCACCCCTGGCCCGACGATCCCCTGCAGGCCACCGCCACCGCTTACACCAAGCGCCGGCTGGCCGGCGAGAACTGAGGCACGGCGCTATAGCGGCGCTTCAGAGCGTTTCGTTACCGGTGTAAATCCTGTTTTCATCCGCGGTCACCGCCTGCGATGACTTGCCGGTGAAAATATGCCAGTCCTCCAGCACCATGATGAGGCAGGGCACCAGGAACAGGGTGACCACGGTGCCCATCAGCACCCCGAAACCCAGGGATATCGCCATGGGTACGAACATGCCGGTCGATATCGAGGTGTTGAGCATCATCGGTGCCAAGCCCACAAAGGTGGTCAAACTGGTCAGCACTATCGGCCGGAAGCGCACACTGCCCGAGTGGCTCACCACCCAGGCCAGGCTCTGGCCGCTGTGGCGCTGGCGGTTGATATAGTCCACCAGCACCAGCGATGAGTTCACCACCACCCCGGACAGTGCGACGATGCCCAGCAGGGAGAAAAATACCAGCGGCATCCCCAGTATCAGGTGGCCCAGGATGGCGCCCACCGCACCAAAGGGAATGACGCTCATGATGATCAGCGGCTGCAGGTAGGACTGCAGCGGTATGGCCAGCAGGGCGTAGATCACCAGCAGCGCCAGCAGCGTCGTCGCGCCCAGCGACCCCATGGACTCGCTGCGCTCCTCGGATTCTCCCGCCAGGCTGAAGCTCACGCCCGGGTGGCGGGACAGGATATCGGCGAGTTCGCCCGCGATCACCGCGTTGATCACGGTTTCCGGCGGCGTGATGCTGCGATTCACGTCCGCCGTCACCGTTACTACGCGCTGGCCGTCGACCCTGCGTATGGTGGTGTAGCCGCGGGCCAGGCTGGCGCGAGCCACGCTGCTGAAGGGCACCTCGGCGCCGTCGGCGGTGCGAATCCGCATGGACTCCAGGTCGCCCAGGGAGCGCCGCTCATCCTGGGGGAAGCGCACCATCACCCGGATATCGTCCTTGCCGCGCTGCACCCGCTGCGCCTCGTAGCCGTAGAAGGCCTGTCGCACCTGCCGGCCCAGGTCCTCCAGGGTGAGCCCCAGGTTGCGGGCTTCAGGCAGCAGGCTAAGCTGCACTTCCTGCTTGCCGGCGCGAAAGCTGTCGCTGACATCCTGCACACCGTTATAGCCTTCCAGCGCGGCGCGCAGTTCCGCCGCAGCCGTGCGCAGCTCATCGAAGTTCTTGCCGTACAGTTCGAACTCGATGGCGGCGCCTGCGCCAAAGGCCTCCGCGGTAAAGGACAGCTCGACGGCATCGGGAATGCCGCCGGTGAGTTCCCGCCAGCGGTTGGCCCGCTCGCTGGCCGTTACGCCGTCGTAACCGGGGGGCATATTGAGTTCGACGCCGATCTCCGCCAGGTTGCTCTGGGCGCGGCCGCTGCCGCTGATACTGCCCTTGGCGATGAACGAGCCGATGCTGCTGAACACATGGTTGATGATGCTGCCCTCGTCCGCATCGCGGGTGGCGTCGACTTCCGCGCGCAGTTGTTCCGCGGTTTGCTCCAGCCGGGCCACCGCTTTCGAGGTGGCCTCGATGGGCGAGCCCTCCGGCATGGTCAGCGCGGCGTAGAGGTGGGTGCCTTCCACCGGCGGGAAAAACTGGAAGGTCATGCGGCCGCTGACAAACAGGGACGCGGTGATTGCGAGGACGACAATGCCCATCGCCAGGGTGGCGTAGCGCCACGCAATAGCGTATTCAACCGCGGGCTGGTAGTAACGGTTGGCGAGGGTTTGCAGGGAATCGGAAACGCTTGCCTGCAGCAGCAGCCAGCGGTCCTGCAGGGCGCTGCCGCTGCCGACGCTGGCCTCCGCCCTGCGGTGGGCCAGGTGTGAGGGCAGGATCAGCTGCGACTCGATCAGGCTGAACAGCAGGGCGAGGATTACGGTATAGCCCATGGGGGCGAAAAATCCGCCGAAGGGCCCCGGGATATTGACGATGGGAATGAAGGTGGCCATCGTGGTCAACACCCCGAACATGACCGGCACCGCAACATCCTTGGCGCCGGCAAGAGCGGCGCCAAGCTGCCCCATGCCCTGCTGCTCGAAGGAGTAGACCCGCTCGGCCACCACGATGGCGTCATCCACCAGGATGCCCAGCACCAGGATAAAGCCCATCACCGACATGGTGCTGATGGAGATACCCGCCAGCGGGAACAGGGCGACCGTACCCAGCATGGCCACGGGAATTCCTGCGGCGACCCAGAGCGCCAGGCGAAAGCGCAGGAACAGGGTAAGCACCAGCAGCACCAGCAGCAGTCCGCTGATGGCGTTGCCGGCCAGGGCATCGAGCCGGTCCACCAGGTCCTGGGATTCGTCCTGCCAGACGGTCAGGCCAATACCCTCGGGCAGGTCACGCCGGGCGGTTTCCAGGTGGTTCTTCACCTGCTCCGCAATCGCCAGCACATCCTCCTCACCGACTCGTGAGACCTTCAGGGCGAGGGCGGGCCTGCCGTCGAAGCGGGCCCGCTGCTCGCTGTCCTCGAAGCCGTCCACCACGGTGGCGATCTCCCCCAGGGTGACCGTGGTGCCATCGGCGCGGGTCAGTACCACGATGTCCTCGAACTCCCGCCCCACGTAGGCCTGGCCCCGGGTTCGCAGCAGGATCTCGCCGCCTTCAGTCTTGAGGGAGCCGCCGGGAATATCCAGTGAACTCTGCTCTATAGCCTTTCCCACCGCGGCCAGGGTGAGGCCGTGGCGGCGCAGGGTCTGCTCGGATACCTCGACGGAAATTTCGTAGGGTCGCGCAAACATCAGCTCCACCTGGGAGACCGCGGGCAGGGCGACCAGGTCATCCCGCAGCTGCTGGCCCAGCAGCTTCAGGGTGCGCTCATCGGCATCGCCAGAGAGCGCCACCTGCAACACGGTGGCGATGAAGGTGATCTCAGCGGTGACCGGCTTCTCGGTCTCTGCCGGGAAGGAGTCGATGGCGTCCACCTTGCTCTTGATGTCGTTGGACAGCTTGGTCTTGTCCACGCCCGCCACCAGTTCCGCCGTGACGGTGCAAAAACCCTCCGAGGCGCTGGAGGTAATTTTGTCGATCCCCTCGGTGCCCTGGATGGCTTCTTCGATGCGGATGCAGACCCCGGACTCCACCTCTGTCGGGGCGGCGCCGAGGTAGGGTACGCTGATGCGCACCGCGTCCACTTCCAGGTTCGGGAACTCCTCCTGGTGGGTCCGGGGCAGGGCCAGCAGGCCGCCGACCACCAGGATCCACATCAGCAGGTTGGCGGCGACCGGGTTGTGGCCGAACCAGTCGATAATCCTGCTCACGGTGCTTCGTCCTGTTCGATCACCGGATTAACCAGCATGCCCTCAACCACGGTTTGCAGCGCTGAAATGCATACCAGCTCGCCGGCCTCGAGACCGCCGTCAACCAACATGTCGTCGTGTTCCAGGCGCATGATGGACACCTGGCGGAAATGCAGGCGATTGTCCTGGTCAATCACCATGACCTGGTTGTTGTCGCGCATGGCGGAGCGGGGCAGGCGGATGATGTTCTCCGCCCTGCGGCCGCGTATCTG
>JBFZEF010000357.1:0-3337 GCA_041307045.1 Halioglobus sp. | reverse complement strand
GCATCCCCGGCAGTGCCAGCACCTCGCCGCCCTCGATGTCGATCTTCACCAGCCCAGGCGGCGGGTTGCCAGCGGTGAAGGCGAAGTCATCCAGCACGATGCCGGGCACGCTGATCGCCTGGCTGTAAGCCAGCTCCTGGCGACCGGCTGATCCCCGCGCTTTGCCCGTCCCGCCGGATGGTCCCACCAGGAACTGCACCGGCTGCGCCGAGTCGCCCACCGCGCCGGAAATGACCGTGACGCGCTCCTCCAGGGCGTTGAGCCGAAGGTTGAGGCGCAGGCGCTCCAGGTTAGCGGGCAGCGCTTCGAAGGAATATACCCGCCCGTCCTGCCCCGCCAGGCGCGCCAGCAGCAAACTGATGTAGCCGATATTGGCGCCCAGGTCGTAGGCCACCCACCCCGGCCTTACCAGGTCTGCTAAGGTGCCCAACAGCTCGGGCTCATAGGTGCCCAGCCAGTAATCTTTCTCGGCATGCAGGTCGAGGGACATGCGCAGGCCAGCCAGCTCGCCAGCGGCGATCTCTACGACCGAGAAGCCCTGCGGAGCGGCGCGGTTGAGCTCCTGGCGGATGAGGTGCGCCAATCGCGGCGAGCGATAGAAGAGACGCTTGACCCGCATCGGCAGCAGGCGGGCTGCCAGCGTTGCCACGCGCAAGACGGGACTGGTTTTGGAGGCTTGATCTGGCGCAGGGGGCATCGAGGGTGCACTCATCGTTGTCGTGTGATTTTTGATATACGCAGTTAGATGGAGGATACTCCGAAAAATAGGGTGCAGGGTGGGCGCAGCCCACCCTGCACCCTATTTTTCGGGAATATTCCTCTTTTATCCATCTAATAAAGCGCCCACGTATCCATCCAGCATGCGCTCGAGGCCGAAGTGCGCTTCGGCGTGCTGGCGGGCGAGGTGGCGGTAATCTGGGAGCTGGGCAAGCACCTGCAAAGCAGCATCCGCCAGGGCGTCGATATCGGGCGGCTCGAGCCGCCAGGGATCGCCGCCGTAGGGCACCAAGCAACCCGCTTGAGGGGGCACCAGCTCGGGCAGGGCGCCGGTGTCGAAGGCGGCTACCGGTAGGCCGCAAGCCAGGGCTTCGATCACGGAATTCGGGCAGGCGGCGTTGATGTCGGCGGAGTACAGCAGGTGGGCGGAGCGGTCGATGGCGGGGATGCTCTCCTGCGCCTGCAGGCCGGCCCAACGCAGGGGTATGCGTTTCTGCGCCTCCCAGCGCTGGCGAACATTTTCAGCGGTGCGTCCCACCACCACCAGCTCGATGTGTTGACCGGTATGGGATGGCCTGATCTCCCCCAGCCGGGTAGACAGACGATAAGCCAGCGCTTCGGCGGCCTCCAGGCCCTGCTCGTAACCGCCCATCAGGCTGCCTTCCACCAGCAACAGGCGGTAACCTTCGGCGGGCGGGTCGCTCGGACCGTGCGGGGAAAACACGTCCAGGTCCACGCCGTTGTGGACCACGCTGCAGGGCGCCGGAAGCGAGCCATGGCGGCGCTCCCACCAGTTGCGGGAGAACTGGCTCTGGTAAACGATGGCGTGCGCCAGGCGCGAGCGGATGAAGGACAGCAACAGGTTGCCGCTCTCGGCGCGCAGGAAATGACGTAAACTTGTGCGTCCCAGGCGGTGCAGCCAGTTCATGCCGTCCAGGCGCTGGACGATGCGCACGCCTTTGCGTCGCAGGCGCCACAAGCCAGCCAGCTGGCGCGTGCCCCCTACTACCAGGACGGCCTGAAAGGGGGTGTCGTTCAGGTCATAGGACACGGTTATGCCCCGCCGGGCCAGCCCTCGCGCCAGGCGCCCCTGGAACGAAACCATGCCGCCCACTCCGGAGAGATGCGGCACGATACAGATGCGGGGAGATGACGGGATGGCCATGATCTTGGATTTAAGAAGGCTCTCGCCTGCCAATGCAGCGCGCCGGCAAGCCGGCCCAGATCTCGTACTCGCCGGTGGATTGGAGCAGGACAGCGTTGGCGCCCACCACGCTGCCACGAGCGATGCGCAGCACGCCCGTCTTGCACAGCACCTTGGCGCCGGTCGCCAGGATGACATCGTCTTCGACCTGGATGCCTTCGAAGGCGGATTGGGCTGCCGGCAGGTGGATATCTGCCCGGCCCAGTCCGACGCCGGGATAGATCTTCACCCGGTCGCCGATGGTGGTGCGGGGGTGGATCACCACGCCAAAGCCGCCGTGCGCCAGCTCCAGGTCGCGGCCGACGCGCACCGCGAGCGGGATCTCCACGCCAAGCAGCTTGAGGGCGTAGTAGGCCAGGCGCCCGATCAGTGGCCGGGAGCGGGCATAGACAAGGGAGGTTGCCAGGTCGCGGGGCATAGGGGTTGACGGCGTCCATTATGCCACAGGATGGGGTACGGGTGAAGGAATCCGTACAAAGAATAGAACAAATATGCAGATTCCCTTGACACAGAACTAATGTTCGGGTAAACTATTCTTAGCACAAATGGGCAGTAAATGGACGGGCGAGGAGCAATGGTGCCTGCGAAAGGCAGCTCCACAGGCAATTCAGGCATCGGACATCTCGCCCGCAAAGGAGTGATGACAATGATGGCTCGAAAACGTGCAAAAGGCCTCACCGAACGGCAGATGCGCATCCTGGAAGTGCTGGAGCGTTTCCAATCGCAGAACGGCTACCCGCCCTCTATCCGCGAGATCTGCGATAAGGCGAACATCTCTTCGACATCGGTGGTGAATTATTACCTGAACCAGCTCGAGGAATCGGGCTATATCCAGCGCGATGGGCGCGTCTCGCGCGGCATCCGCGTCATGAAGCCGCTGTCGGAGATCACCGGCACGGCCGCGGCCTCGGTGAAACAGTCGGCGCAGGCCATGCGCCAGGCGGTGGAGGAGCTGCTGCAGATCCCGGTGATGGGGCGCATCGTCGCCGGCTCGCCGGTGCCCGTACCGGCCTCAGACTTCTCTTACTATGACGCCGACAGCATGGTCGATATCGCCCGCAGCCTGCTCCCGGCGCGCGAGCGCGCCAGCAGCGACCTGTTTGCCCTGGAAGTGCAGGGCGACTCGATGATCGACGCCATGGTGTTCGACGGCGACCTGGTGATCATGAAGCCCGCCAAGGAAGCGCGCAACGGTGAGATGGTAGCGGTGTGGCTGAACGACCGCGACGAGACCACCCTGAAATACTTCTACCTGGAGAACGGCAAGGTGCGCCTGCAGCCCGCCAACCCCACGATGAAGCCGATCTATATCGACGACCCGGCGAGCGTGGATATCCAGGGCAAGGTGATCATGGTGATCCGCCAGGTGGGCGGTATGGCAGCCTGACAGGTTTTAGATTTTATATTCTGGGGTTG
>JBFZEF010000355.1:0-3787 GCA_041307045.1 Halioglobus sp. | reverse complement strand
GGCCTTATTTAATTTACCCTTCAGATGGAGATCGGCTTTGCAGAAGAAGCGTATCCCGGTAGCGGTGTTGGGTGCCACTGGAGCGGTTGGGCAGCGTTTTGTCCAGCTTCTCGATCAGCATCCCTGGTTTGAAATTGTCGCCTTGACCGGCTCGGACCGGGCGGTTGGCCGTCCGTATGGCCAGGCCTGTCATTGGATCTTGCCCGCCCCCATGCCGCCCTGGGCGCAGGAAATGGAAGTGCAGCCCACCCTGCCCGTCTCCATAGCCGCGCCGCTGGTCTTTTCTGCCTTGCCTGCCGCGACCGCCTTGCAGGCCGAGCCTGCCTATGCTCAGGCCGGCAGCGTGGTCTGCTCGAATGCTTCGGCCTTCCGCGATGAGCCGGACGTCCCGCTGTTGCTGCCCGAAGTGAACCCGGATCACACCGCCCTGGTGCATCGCCAGCGGCGCGAGCGTGGCTTTCAGGGTTTCATCGTTACGAACCCGAATTGCACCAGCACCGGCATGACCGTGGCGCTGAAGGCGCTGCAAGACTCTTACGGGGTGCAGCGGGTCTTCGCCGTTTCGTTGCAAGCCCTCTCCGGGGCAGGATATCCCGGCGTGCCTTCGCTGGATATCCTCAACAACGTCATCCCCTATATCCCCGCTGAAGAAGAAAAAGTCGAGCAGGAGCCGCGCAAGATGCTGGGCGCCCTGCGCCAGGAGGCCATCACCCTGGCCAGCCTGGTTATTTCAGCCCAGACCAACCGGGTAGCCGTGGCGGACGGGCACACCGTCTGCCTGAGCGTCGAGTTGGAATTCCCCCCACAGGATTTCGCCGCCATTGCCCGTGCGCTTTCCGCTTATGCTGCCCCGCCCATCAGCCGCCGCCTTCCCTCCGCCCCGCGCCCTGTGATCCAGGTGATGCATGCGCCAGACCGCCCGCAGCCCCGGCTGGATGTCCACACCGGCGGCGGCATGACCACCGTGGTGGGGCGGCTGCGCCCCGACCCGCTGTTTCACCTCCGCCTGGTGGTGTTATCGCACAACACCATCCGCGGCGCCGCGGGGGCCTCGATTTATAACGCCGAGTTGCTGGTCAAGCAAGGACTGGTCGAGTTTAACCGCGCTTGACCGCCGGCGACGCCACCAACCCATCCAGCAGCTTCCGCGTCGCCGCCGTGATTTCCTCCACTGCCTGGTCGAAAACGATCTGGTTGGCCCGCGAGGGGGCGCGATATCCGCTGACCTTGCGCACATATTGCAGCGCCGCCGCCCGCAGCTCTTCCTCTGTGGCTGGCTGTTCCGGCTGGCGGAGTTGTTTAATGTTTCGGCACATGGCTCATCCCTTCTCTACCCGGTCACTCTTAATAAAACTGCTGGTCCTGTTCATTATACAACTGCCCGCGCCGCACGCGCCCCGTTTCCCCTTTCTGGCTGCTGGCCCTCGCGCCACGCTTTCCCACAGTCCTTTGACAAAGCCGCACAATCGAGCCTGCGCAGGCAGTCCTTTGCGCCCTTGTTGCCGCGATTTGAATCGCCCCGATTTCAATTGCCATCTTCTGGAACTGGCACAGCACAAATCGGGTCTTTCTCGATTCGTGTTAGAATGACTTTCACCTTATTAGTCCGTAAAGTTCATTGGAGTCAGATTTCACATGACGGTAGTTCGCAAAATGGAAGTTCCTGTCCACGGGATGGACTGCGCCGAGTGCACCATGCATGTGCAGAAGGCCATCGCCGCCCTGCCCGGCGTTCAATCGGTGGACGTCTTCTTGACCTCGGAAAAGGCGGTCGTCCAGCTTGACCCCGCCCGGGTCGCTCTCGGCGATATCCGCAAGGCGGTGGAAGGCGCTGGATATGCCGTGCCGGATCCGGAAAACCCCCGCGCCCGGCAGATGGAAAGTTTTACCCGCCCCATCCTGCGCCTGCTCGGTCTGGTTTTTGGTGCTGTCCTGTTCATCGTCGTGTTTGGTGAGTGGCTCGGCTGGTTTGAATTTGCCACCGGGCTGATCCCCTGGCCGGTCTGGCTGGCGATTGTGCTGCTGGGCGGCTATCCCGTGTTTCGCAATGTGCTCCGCGCCGCCCTGCATCGCCAGGTCATCGCCCACACCCTGATGACCGTCGGCGTGATCGCTGCCCTGGCGGTGGGCGAGTGGGCCACCGCCGCCGTGGTGGTGTTCCTGATGCGCGTCGGCGACTACGTCGAGCATTTCACCGCCGGGCGCGCCCGCCGGGCGGTCAAAGACCTGACCGCCCTGGCGCCCCAGACCGCCCGCCTGGAACAGGAGGGGGTCGAGGTGGAAGTGCCCCTCAGCCGCGTCTCGGTTGGCGAGACGGTGATCGTCCGTCCGGGTGAGCGCATCCCGGTGGACGGTGAGGTGATCGCCGGTTTTGCCACCGTGGACCAGGCTACCATCACCGGCGAATCGATGCCCGTCGAGGCCGGGCCGGGCGCCCGTGTGTTCGCCGCCACGCTCGTGCGGTTGGGCAGCCTGCGCATTCGCGCCGCCCAGGTGGGCGCCGATAGCACCTTTGGACGGGTGATCCGGCTGGTGGAGCAAGCCGAGGCGCACCGCGCCAACGTCCAGCGCATCGCCGATAAATTCTCGGCTTACTATTTGCCGGTGGTGGCCGGCGTCGCTCTGCTCACCTTTCTGATCCGCCGCGACCCACTGGCCACCGCCGCCGTGCTGGTGGTCGCTTGCTCGTGTTCATTTGCCCTGGCCACCCCCATCGCCATGCTCGCCTCGATTGGCGCAAGCGCGCAGCGCGGCGTGATGATCAAGGGCGGCAAATACCTGGAGCTGCTCAGCCGCGCCGATGTGCTCCTGATCGATAAAACCGGCACGCTGACCCTGGGCAAGCCGTGCATCGTCGATTATCGGGATCTCGCTGGTCAGGGTTCCTCCACACACACAATGAAGGATATCCTGCGCCTGGCCGGTACGGCCGAGCGCTATTCGGAACACCCTCTGGCGGAGGCCGTCCGCCAGGCGGCCTCCCAAGAATCGATCAGCCTGGACGAGCCGCACGATTTCGTCTCTCTGCCTGGAATGGGGGTGCGGGCGATGGTGCTCGGTCATCACGTCGAAGTGGGCAACCGGCGCATGTTTGAGCAGGCGCTGGTGGATGGCGCCGCGCCGCGCCGGGTTGCAGACGAGCTGGAAGCCCAGGGCAAAACGCTGCTGTTTGTCGCTTTGGATGGTGAGCTGGTCGCCCTCTTCGCCGCCGCCGACACCTTGCGTCCGGAGGTGCCGGCGGCGCTGGCGATGGTCCATGCCCTGGGCTTGCAGCGCATCGAGCTGCTCACCGGCGATAACCCCCGCGCCGCCGCCGCCCAGGCGGCCCTGCTCGGCGCTGACCTGGATATCCAGGTGCGCGCCGACCTGTTGCCGGAAGATAAGATCCAGGTGGTGAAGGATTACCAGCGCCAGGGGCGCATCGTGGTGATGGTGGGAGATGGCGTCAACGATGCTCCCGCTTTGGCCCAGGCGGATGTGGGCATCGCCATGGGCGCAGCCGGCAGCGATGTGGCCATCGAAGCCGCCCACATCGCCCTGATGCGCGACGATTGGCGCCTGGTGCCGGAGACCATCCGCATCGCCCGGCGCACCATGCGCGTGGTAAAGCTGAACATCGCATTTACCACCGTCTACAATGTTCTCGGTTTGTCATTGGCTGCCCTGGGCTTCTTGCCGCCCATCCTGGCCGCCGCGGCCCAATCGCTGCCCGATCTCGGCATTCTGGCCAACTCTTCCCGCTTGCTGCGCCAGAAATCCTGAACCGCCTCCATCGGCGGGCTGAGTG
>JBFZEF010000354.1:0-2832 GCA_041307045.1 Halioglobus sp. | reverse complement strand
GAATTCTTCAACTGCACCCATGCCTCTCTGCCCCCGATCGAGCTTGAGCCGCCGGTTGATCCGGGCAACCCCGATACCCCGACGGTCGATACTGCAGCATTGTGTGGCGCCGAGGGCACCGGGCTGAATACCGAGGCCTTCGTGGCCGACTGCCCGAACCTGTCTGACTACCGACTGTTCGCCGACCCGGCCAATCCGCTGGAAAATGCCAACGACGGCATTATCTATGACCTGAATACACCGCTGTTTACTGATTACGCCAACAAGTATCGCTTTGTATTCGTGCCAGACGGCAGCCCGGCGGCCTATCGTTCACAGGAAGTATTTGATTTCCCGGTGGGTACCGTAATCGCCAAGACCTTCACGATCCAGGCTGATTTGCGCGATGACGGCAGCGCGGAGGAGATTATCGAGACCCGCCTGTTAATTCACCGCAAAGAGGGCTGGAAAGCACTGCCCTACACATGGAACCAGGCAAAGACCGATGCCGATCTGACGGTTGCCGGTGGTACCCAGGATGTCAGCTGGATTGATATCAACGGTGTCCAGCAGTCCACTGAGTATGTCATCCCCAACACCAACAACTGCGCCAATTGCCACGAAAATGCAAAAGAGTTGCTCCCGATCGGACCCAAGGCGCGTTCCCTCAACAGGGACTACACCTATACCAGTGGCACAGCAAACCAGCTGGATTACTGGGCTCAGCAGGGGATTTTGACAGGGGCACCGGCAGATAAGGAGTCCATCGACAGCATACCGCTGTGGGGTGATGAGACCGCCAGCCTGGATGATCGCGCCCGCGGTTACCTGGACATCAACTGTATGCACTGTCACACCCCCGGGGGTGCGGCGGATACCTCCGGATTATTCCTGGAATACTTCCGCCCGTTCGGTGTGGCGGTGGGCGAGTGCAAAACACCGGTCGCCGCTGGTGCTGGCGCGGGTGACCTCGATTACGACATCGTTCCAGGCGACGCCGAAGCGTCCATCATGGTCTTCCGCATGGACTCCAATGAGACCGAGATTCGCATGGCGGAAATAGGCCGTAGCGTGATCCACACCGAGGGTGTGCAATTGATCGCAGACTGGATCAATGCCATGGTGCCCAAAGACTGCTCAGCGTTGTAGCCCGACAGTGACTGTGCGCAAACTCGAACCCGAGCAAGTGCGCGGCGCACTGGTGGCGCTGCCGCATTGGACGCACGATAGCGCGCGCGGCGCCATCAGCCGCAGCTTCACCTTCGCCGACTTCGGCGAGGCTTTCGCTTTCATGACCCGCATCGCGCTCGCTGCCGAGCGCGCCGACCACCACCCGGAGTGGTTCAATGTCTACAACCGCGTGGACATGACGCTGAGCACGCACGACTGCCAGGGCCTGTCGCAGCGCGACATCGACATGGCCCAGCTGGCCGATCGTGCCTATGCCGCCCGGGCGGGCTGATGGGGCCGGGCGCTATGCATCCGGGACACGGCGCGAGCATCGGGCCCGCCCGCACGATAGCGTCGTTGGCGCTTAGCCGTCGAGTTCGGCCCAACGGGCGAAGGCGGCTTCCAGGTCCGCCTGCACACTGGCCAGTTGTGCGATGACCTCCTGCGCCTGGCCGGGGTCGCGCTGGTAGAAATTCGGCTCGGCCATGGTCGCCTCCAGCGCCTGCTGGCGCTGCTCGAGGGTCTCGATCAGGCCGGGCATCGCCGCCAGTTCCCGCTGCTCCTTGTAGGATAACTTCTTTTTTTTCGGTGCCGGGGCGGCAGCCGGTGCCGGCGCACCACTGGCAACGGGCGCGACGGGCGCACCCGCCCTGTCGCCCTGGCCGCTACCTTCCACCAGTCGTCCGCCGCGGGCCAGCCAGTCGCTGTAGCCGCCGGCATGTTCGCTCACCACACCGTTGCCCTCCACCACCAGCAGGCTGGTCACCACGTTGTCCATGAATTCGCGGTCGTGGCTGACCAGCAGCACGGTGCCGTCGAAGCTGAGCAGGATCTCCTCCAGCAGTTCCAGGGTTTCGATGTCCAGGTCGTTGGTGGGTTCGTCCAGCACCAGCAGGTTGGCAGGTTTGCTGAACAGTCGGGCCAGCACCGCGCGGTTCTGCTCGCCGCCGGAGAGCGCCCTGACCGGGGTGCGCACCCGCTCCGGGCTGAACAGGAAATCCCCGAGGTAGGAGATCGCGTGGCGCCGCTTGCCATTGATCTCGATGAACTCCTGCCCGCCGCAGACGTTATCGATCAGGTTTTTCTCCGGGTCGAGGGCGCCGCGCAGCTGGTCCGAGTAAGCCACCTCGAGCTTGCTGCCGCGCTTGACGACGCCGCTATCGGGTTGCAACTCGCCCAGCAGTATCCTGACCAGGGTGGACTTGCCGGCGCCATTGGCGCCGACGATACCAATCCGGTCGCCGCGCTGGATGATGGTGGAGAAGTCGCGGATGATGTCGCGCCCGCCAAAGGCCTGGCTGACGTGCTGCAGTTCCACCACGATCTTGCCGGACTGGCCGGCGTCCTCCACCGCAAACTCAGCCTTGCCCTGGCGCTCGCGGCGGCGGGAGCGTTCGCTGCGCATCGCCTCCAGCGCCCTCACGCGACCCTCGTTGCGGGTGCGGCGGGCCTTGATGCCCTGGCGGATCCATACTTCTTCCTGCGCCAGCCGTTTGTCGAACAGCTCGTTGGCGCGCTCCTCGGCCTGCAACTGCTGTTCCCGGTGCGTAAGAAAGCCCTGGTAATTGCCGCGCCAGACAGTGAGGTGGCCGCGATCCAGCTCGGCGATGCTGTTGGCCACGTTCTGCAGGAAACGGCGGTCGTGGGTGATCAGGATCAGTGAACCGCGGAAACTGCGCAGCT
>JBFZEF010000350.1:0-8299 GCA_041307045.1 Halioglobus sp. | reverse complement strand
GGCTGGTTGTTGATGTAGAAATCCACCGTATCCACGCCGGCCCACTGGGCGCTGGCAATGCGCACTGTAACCGTCACATTTGAGGCGGAGTCTATCGGCAGGGTGGTGGAATCAGCCAGAGCCAGCCCGGCACGCTGGCCTGCACCCCGATGCACACCGCTCGCCTCGATGGTGACGAAAGGGGCGTTGGTGCCGATCACTTTACCCTCGGCAACGGTGGCAGCCAGGGTCTCTGCGTGCCCCGACAGCTGGCCCGGATCGGTCACGCTGCTGGGTATCTGGTTGCGGGTGGCAAGATAGGTGGTGCGACGTGAATGGCTGTCGGAATCCGCCACTCCGGTGCGCACGATCCCCTGGTTGATCAGGTTAAACCAGTCGCCGGCATTCTGGCCGAGGAACTCATCGAGTATGCCGCCCCTGCCATTCGTGCCAATCCAGACTTCCAGCGCCTGGAAGCCATCGTCGAAGGCGTTTTCCAGCGCGGGATCCAGACGCCTCTCGGCCAGTTCCACGCTCGAGCGCGGCGGCGTCAAGCCCGTGTCGATGGCGAGGCCGGACGCGCCGAAGTGGGAGGCGGTATGGTTGATCTGCACAATATTTCCCTTGGGATCAGCCAGGCTCTGCTCAAATATTTCGCCGGGTGAAAGGACATAGCTGGCGTACTCGGGGAAATCCATGCCGGGCTGTGCTTCCCTGCCCCAGTCGACGGTGCCGCCGCCGATCCTGGTGGTGTCCACCGTCACCGGCCAGCTGTTGAAGTGGCCGTAGTCAAAGGGTGTGATCTCGCCGCTGGGCGCGGTGGCGATCAGGTCGCCCACATCCATGGCGGCCAGGGTATCGGTAAAGTCAACGCGAATGTCATGGTCCGACGGCGTAAAGAAGTCCATCCCCTCGGCGAGGTAGGTCGCAACGCGTTCACTGCGGTTCACCTCGGCGTCCGGACTGTCTATGGAGTGCACGTGGAAGTCAGCGAATACATAGCCATCGGTGGCGATCACCTGGGCCAGTTCCGCCTGCACTTCCAGGGTCTGGCCGCTGGCTATGGTGATATTCTGCCGAAAGGCCGAGTAGCGCGGCCCCCTCGAAACCACCAGCTGGTAGTCGCCGGGTTCCAGGGTCAGGCGTTCGCTCAGACCCGTGCGATCGATGAAATCCACCAAGGTGATCCCGTGGGCCAGCGAGTCCGAGTCGTCGCCGACAATACCGGTGCGCGACCCCAGTACGTTGTTGGCCGGAGCTGGGCTCGGGTCGAAACCCACCACCTGCAATTTCGCTGGAACGGGACCGTTGGCGCCGCCAGGTGTGGAGGCGGTCACGCCAACCCGCAGGTAACCCGGCGCGGGCAGTTCGAAATTCCGCTGCGTAACCTCTTCAATGGCGATCGACACCTTGGCGGGCGTGTCGGCGGCAAACAGGTAACCCTCGGCGTTGACCAGCACTTCATAGTCACCTTCCGGCAGGCTCATGCTGTATTTGCCGGCACTGTCCGTGCGGGTGTGGCCAGCCATGAAGAGCACCGGCGGTACCGCGTTGGCGTTGACGGTCTGGAAGATCGCGATGCTGGCGTTGGCGAGGCCTGCGCCGCCGCTTGTGACTTTTCCTTCAATTATGCCGGTGTAAAAGCCAAAAAGTCGGTTGCGGATATCGGCAATGCTGCTGGCGGTGCCGTCGCCCACGGCGAAGTAGCGGCGCAGGCTCAGTTCCCCGTCGGCGGGCACGAGGAAGTTCGGGGGGGAGCCTCCCGCGATGGATAAAATTGTCTTGCCCATGATCAACACATTGACCCCACTGGTGGAGATGCTGGTAGTACCCTCAACCGAGTGGATGAAACCGTAGGAGACACCGGCGGCGCCGTCGTGACCGGTGTAGGCCAGGTAGTTGCATTGGTCGCAGGTGCTATCACCACAGGCGACAGCGCTGGTGGCAGGACAGGTACTTGTGAACAGCGGTTCGCCAAAGCCGATGTTGGGTTGGAAGGCCTCGACCTCACCCGAGCCGTTGAGGTATTCCACCCACCATACGCCCACCTCCTCGCTGCTGGTATTGATCAGGCGGGTATCCATGGTTACGTAGCTGGCCCCCGCGGCCAGGCTGTAACAGGTCTCGATTTCCAGCGGCAGGTCCTTGTCGTCGGCGCTGTCTGGAAAGGCCAGGCCGAAGCCGCGAATGGTTGAGCTGCCGTTGACGTAGTCGAGCAGGTCGTCCGGCCCGCGGGCGCATATCTGCGCTTCCTCGCCGGCCGCCCCGGGCTTGGTGACCCTCACTTCAGTGTAATTGGGGGTGTTCTCGATATTGATGCCGGTGACAAACTCCTCCAGGTGATCCGGCAGGAAACTGCCGTCGGCCCCCTTGCGGGAGACGTCGATGATGTTGCCGCCATAGGTACCCACCCCGAACCAGTTGCGACCGGGTTTCTGGATGATCACCCGCAGCAGGTCGTTTTCCAGCACGTAATCCCCGATGCTGGAGCGGGCCAGCGGGCCCTGCAGCAGGTCTGAGGCCTGGGCGGCCACCCGCGCTACAGCCACGGCCGGCGCAGGCGTAGGCGTCGGTGTAGGCGTTGGCACCACGGCCCTGTCGTTGTTGTTATCATCACAGGCGACCAGCAGCAGGCAGCCAAGCAGTAGGGTGTAAACACAGCGGGTTATTTTCATCGTTATTATCTCGCGGTTCGGCGGTAGCCCATTTGTAGACAGTTATTGACCGGAACTCAAGTATTAAGACCGGCCGCCAGTATCGCCGAGGATGTAGCGGCGAACCTGGCCGCTCACATTGATGCGCCACAGCAGCCGGGTGGTAGCTTGCAAGTTACGGGGGCTCAGCCAATACTGGAACTTCCAATCCCCGAGGACACATGAGATGAAAATGGACCCCAGATTCCGGCGCCGCACGCTGGTCAAGGCTATTGCGGCGAGTGCACTGATCCCGCTGCTGGGCAGCAACCTGATCGGCTGCTCTGACAACAGTAAGTCGTCAGGCCTGCCGCCGGTAGGGCCGGCCATCCAGGCTGAATTCCTGCATGGGGTTGCGTCAGGGGACCCGCTTGGCGACAAGGTCATTATATGGACACGTGTCACCCCGGAGAGTGAGGGCAGGGTGTTTGTCGGCTGGGAGGTCGCCCGGGATGCGGAGTTCTCCTCGCTGGTCAGCAGCGGCGAGGGTAGCACCGACGCCGCGGTCGACTATACCGTCAAGGTCGATGTGGATGGCCTTGACCCCGCCGAGACCTATTACTACCGCTTCATGGTCGGGCAGCGAACATCACCGGTGGGGAAGACCAGAACAGCCCCGGTCGGTGCGGTTTCTGCCGCGACCTTTGCCGTCCTGTCCTGCTCCAATTACCCCGCGGGGTTCTTCAATGTCTATCGCGAGGTCGCGAACCAGGATTGCGACGCCGTACTGCACCTCGGCGACTATCTGTATGAATACGGGCAGGGTGGCTACGCCACCGGTCGCGCCGAGGAGTTTGGACGCGTCCCGGACCCGACTCACGAGATGCTGAGCCTGGAAGACTATCGTACCCGCTACGCCCAGTATCGCGGCGACCCGGATCTGCAGGCCGCCCACGTCGCGCATCCATTCATCCTGGTCTGGGATGACCACGAGCTCGCCAATGACGCCTGGCGCGAGGGTGCCGAAAATCACGATCCCGCCACCGAAGGCAGCTTTTCAGCACGCAGGGCGGCGGCCATCCAGGCCTGGTATGAGTGGTTGCCCGTGCGCCCACCTTCCAGTGAAAGGGAGATAATCTATCGGCAGCTCCCCTATGGCGACCTGGTAGACCTGCTGATGCTGGACACCAGGCTGATTGCCAGGGATGAGCAAAATGTCTATACCGATTTTGCGGTTGGGGGAGTCATCGACGTTGACGCCACGCGGGCCGCTATCAATGACAGTAACAGACATCTACTTGGTCGCGAGCAGATGGCCTGGCTTAAGGACCGGCTCACCAATAGCAATGCGCGCTGGCAGGTGCTGGGACAACAGGTATTGATGGCCCGTATCCATCTGCCCTCCCCCATCATGGAGGCGCTGGAGCCCAGCCTCGCAGGTGACGATTTCGTGGCGGAGGGCACCGCCGCATTGTTCGAGGCCCTGGAAGCCGAGAACACCCCACCGGATGAGCGCACCGCGGAACAGCAGGCACTGCTGGACTCCGCAATTCCCTATAACCTAGATGCCTGGGACGGTTACAATTTTGAACGCGATGAGTTGCTTAACCATTCGATACAGGTTGGTTCGCGTTTGGTGACATTGGCCGGGGACACGCATAACGCCTGGGCCTCCCAGCTGACCACCAGCGAAGGCGCCCCGGCTGGCGTTGAATTCGCCACGCCAAGCGTTTCCTCCCCGGGGCTGGAAGCAGTGCTCGGCACGGGCCTGGCAGCGGGCCTGGCCTCGCTGGTACTGCCGCTTGTCGACGACCTGCGCTATGCGGAGTTCGTCAACCGGGGCTACCTGACAGTGCATTTCACAACGGATGCCGTCACCGCGAGGTGGCGCTATGTTTCGAACATAGACTCCACTGTCTATACGGTGCCCGCGGAGTTGTCCAGAGATCTTGTGGTCAGTGCGGCAACCATGGTAATTGCCTGACCGCGTCCTGCCTGGTCCGGACAGTTTTAGCGCACTGACAAACCCTAGGAGAATTGATGACCGATATCAAGCAGGCATTCGAAGCCGTCACCGCGCAGTTAACAGGCACGGGGGCGCCCTGGGAAGTGCGGCGCGACGAGGATGGGGTTGCCTACTACCCGCAGGCCCCCGCCAACCTGGTGCAGGCCCTAGCCGTGGCGCGCCAGCACGGTGACCGGGAGTTCCTGGTATACGAGGGCGAGCGCCGCAGTTTCAACCGGCTGATGGCTGAGGCGGATGCCATTGCCGCGGCCATTCAGGCCAGCGGTGTCGCGCCGGGCGACCGGGTGGGACTGGCCATGCGCAACTACCCGGAATGGATGGCGGTGTTTATCGCGGTGGTCACCATTGGCGCGGTGATCGTGCCGGTAAACAGCTGGGGCCAGGCGGCGGATATCAGTCACGCCCTCGGGGACGCGGGTGTCAGGCTGGCCTTCCTCGATGAGGCCCGTTACCAGGGCATCGCCGACTGGCTGGCCGCGGAGGGAGTGACTGGCGTGATCGCGCGCCCGGCTGATCCGGCCGATCCCCGGGGCATGGCGGCGTTCGTTGCGCCTTACCAGGGCAAGGCCCCGGCGCCCGTGGCAATCGATGGCGGCGACCTGGCGCTGATCATGTATACCTCCGGCACCAGCGGTGTGCCCAAGGGTGCGGCCTCCACCCACCGGGCCATTTGCCAGGCGCTCTACAACTTCGAATTCGCCGCTGCCGCCGCCGCGATGTGCAATATGGAGACCATAGCCGCCATGCTGGAGCGGGGTTTCGAATCCACCTCACTGCTGGCGGTACCCCTGTTCCATGTCAGCGGCTGCCACGCCCAGTTCCTTACCAACCTGCGCGGCGGGCGCCGCATTGTCATGATGTACAAGTGGGATGTGGACCGGGCAATTGCGTACATAGAGCAGGAGCGCATCACCTCGATCGCCGCTGCGCCCTCGATGGTGCTGGATTTGCTCGAAGCGCCGGCGTTTGCCAGGGCAGACACCCGCAGCCTGTTCTCTATCGGTATCGGCGGTGCCGCGACCCCACCCCGGGTCAGCGCCCTGCTTGCGGAAAAAATGCCCGCCAACTTCAGCGGCACCGGCTGGGGTATGACCGAGACCAATGCCGCGGGCGCCTCGCTCACGGGCGCAGCGTTCAGTGCCAGGCCCGGCAGTGCAGGCCTGCCCCACCCGATAGTCGATATCCGTATCTGCGACGAGGAAGGTGCGGAACTGGCGGCGTGCGAGACCGGGGAAATCCAGGTGCGCAGCCCCAGCAATATCCGCGAGTACTGGCGCCGTCCGGAGGCCAACGCCAAGGAGTTCCATGATGGCTGGTTGAAGACAGGCGACATTGGCTTTATCGACCCGGAGGGCTTCCTCTACCTGGCGGATCGGGCCAAGGACATGATTATTCGCGGTGGTGAGAATATCTACCCGGTGGAGATCGAAAACCAGTTGCTGGAGCTCCCGGCTGTCAAGGAAGTCGCGGTACTGGGCCTGCCCCACGAGCGCTGGGGCGAGGAAGTGGCCGCGGTGATACACCTGCACCCCGGGCAAGCGCTCGACGAAACGCAGTTGCTCGATTTCGCCCGCGCCCGCCTGGCCGCCTACAAGGTACCCGGCCGGGTGTTTTTCACTGACCAGCCCCTGCCGCGCAATGCCACCAACAAGGTGCTGAAGCGGGAGCTGAAGGCGCGGCTGCTCGCGCCCTAAAGCACCGCGTGCAGTGCTTTCAGCAGGGCGTGGGGTGCCTCCACCATCAGGGTGTGCCCGGCGCCCGCCATCACCCGCACATCGGGGGCCCGCAGCGCCGCCTGCAGCGGGCCGGTTGACCTGACCGGAGTGAGGCGATCCTCGCTGCCCAGAACCATCAGCACCGGGCACTCGACCGCAGCGGCGCGCTCCAGTCCGGCCTGGTAATTATTGCAGGCACTCATGTCCGCGTGCAGCACCCCGGGCCGGGAGCGCTCGAACAGGCGCAGGGTGCCCCCCACCATCCACATGCCGGGATTTTTGTTGCCGCCGAACTGGTGGCGCTTGCTGTAGCCCCACTGGGTCAGCATGTCGAAAGCGGCGTGATCATTGTTTGCCGAGGCTTCGAGGATCGCGTCCGACACCGGCATCGGCGCGGTGCCGGCCACCATGGCGATCGCGCGCACCCGGCCGGAGTGGCGCCCCGCGCACTCCAGAGCGACCAGGCTGCCCAGGCTGTGGCCGGCGATGGCGGCCCGCTCGATGTGCAGCTCGTCCAACAGGGCCACGATCCAGGTACCGAGATCCTCGATCGACTTCAATGGTTCCCCTTCCGAGCGCCCGTGCCCGGGCAGGTCGACGGAGATCACGTTGCGGCCGTGGCGGGCGAAGTGGCGGGCCGTATAGGTCCACACGGTGTGGTCCATGCCGGCGCCGTGGACGAAGACAACGCTCTGTTTTTTCGGGTCGAGTTCGCGGTTGTTGGTATAGCAGTACGCGGCTGCGCCATTTACGTCGAGTTTCATCGTGCCGCCTCCTTCTCCACAACTTTCTGCGCTGCCCGCAGTCCCTGTTGCAGGTCCGCGATCAGGTCGTCCACGTCCTCCAGGCCGATGGAGAGGCGGATGGTCCCGGCGGAAATGCCCGCCGCCGCCAGGGCCGGTCCGTCCATGCGATAGTGAGTGGTGCTGGCCGGGTGGATCACCAGCGACTTGGCGTCGCCCACATTGGCCAGGTGGGAAAACAGGTCCAGGCCATCGACGAAGGCCACGCCGGCATTGCGGCCGCCCTTCAGCTCAAAACTGAACACGGCGCCGCAGCCCCGGGGCAGCAGTCGGCCCGCCAGGGCCTGGTCCGGGTGCCCGTCCAGCTCCGGGTAGGACACCGCGGCGACCATCTCGTGGCCCTGCAGGAAGGCGACCACCTTGCGGGTGTTGTCGACGTGGCGCTGCATGCGCAGGCCGAGAGTCTCGATACCCTGCAGGATATGGAAGGCCGAGGTGGGGCTCATGCAGGCGCCGAAATCCCGCAGTCCTTCCTTCCGGGCCCGCATGATAAAGGCGGCCGGGCCGAATTCCTCGCTGAACACCAGGTTGTGGAAGCCCCGATAGGGTTCAGTGAGGGTGGGGAATTTGCCGGAAGCGTCCCAGTCAAATTTGCCGCCATCGACCAGCAGGCCGCCGATGACGATGCCGTGGCCGCTGAGGAATTTGGTGGCTGAGTGAGTGATCAGGTCGGCCCCCAGTTCCAGCGGTTTCATCAGGTAGGGCGTGGTAAAGGTGGAGTCCACCAGCAGTGGCAGCCCGGCCTCGTGGGCGATGCCGGATACCGCAGGAATATCCAGCACGTCCAGGCCGGGATTGCCCAGGGTTTCGGCGAACACCAGCCGGGTGTTATCCCGGATGGCGGCCCTGAAGGCCTCCGGATCGCGGGTATCCACGAAGGTGGTTTCAATGCCGTAGCGGGGCAGGGTATAGGCCAGCAGGTTGTGGCTGCCGCCATACAGTGCACTGGCGGCGACAATATGCGAACCCGCGCCCATCAGGGTGACGATGGCCATGTGCAGGGCCGCCTGGCCACTCGCTGTGGCGATAGCGCCCACGCCGCCCTCCAGGGCGGCAATGCGCTCTTCGAGCACCGAGTTGGTGGGGTTGCTCAGGCGCGAGTAGACGTAGCCCTCGCGCTCTATGTTGAACAGGGAGGCGGCG
>JBFZEF010000349.1:0-8220 GCA_041307045.1 Halioglobus sp. | reverse complement strand
CAGCCATCGCTCCAGGCGGTATTTGCCGGGAAATTTCATCAGCAGCAGGCCCACCAGCAGGGTCAGCAGGCCCTGGCCCGGCGTCACCAGCATCACCACCCCCAGCAGCACCAGCAGCGCGCCGACCAGGTTCTTGATGCCGCCCAGCAACAGGGCGAACCAGGGCTCATCTCCCCACTCGCGCCATACCGCCCGCTGCGGCTGGTTGAAATAGTCTGATGGCAAGCGGGCCACCACCCAGGGCACGCCCACAACCGCGCCGACCATGCCCAGCAGCGACAGGCCGCCGGCCGACAGCAGCAGTAGTTCCAGATACTGATCCATACCTCTGTGGTCTACCTCGTAACTAAACCCTTTTTTTGCTCGGCAAACGGCACGCGGGTTGCTGCCAGGCGCTCGCAATAGCTTGTTAAATATTACCAATACCCGATACAGAAGGCATGGCAACAGCCGAAATGGGGTAAAATTCGCGCAATCCGCCGCACCCGAACAAGAGTGGAAGTGTAAACGACCTGCATCCGAACAAAGGGACACTTTATGAGCAAGAAACTGGTTTCAACCCCGTCAAAAATGGCAGCCGGCATGGCGCTGGCATGGGGCTGCGCGTTCGCAGCATCGACCCAGGCGGCAGTGGTTATTCCCGACAAGGGCGGCTTCAGCGGTTACCTGAACGTTGGTGCCGGCGGCGTATCCGTGAAGTCAAACATGCTGGCCAGTATCATCAACGGCAAGGTCAATGTCGGTAACAAAACCGTCAATAACCTTTCCGAGGATCCGAACAACAGCGAGGGCGGAGCCATCCCCGCGTTCAACTTCGAACTGTCCTACACCTTTGAAGAAACCCGCACCCAGCTGTTCCTCGGCAACCTGCTGGAAAACTACGCGGCGTTCGACATGAGCACGCTCGCTGGCGTGCGCCAGGATGTCGGCGTTGCCGGCCTGATCGGCGCCAGCCTGCAATCCACCAGCGTCGATACCCAGGTCTGGAGCGACCCCTACCTGACTGACGCCAAGCGCAACGACACCGATCGCACCGGCCAGGGCTTCCGGGTGTTCTGGCAACAGTTCATGAGCAGCGGGCTCGAAGTCAGGTACACGGCTACCGAAATCGATATCGACAAGGAGCGCAGCGGCGAGAGCCTGGCGCTGACAGATGCGCAGCGCAAAAAGCTGGACCGCAATGGCGACGTCAGCCGCTTTGACATGCTCTACGAATTCTCCTCCTCGGACGAGCGCCACCTGATAACCCCCGGTCTTGCCTATATCGACAATGGGCTGGATGGCGATGCCATGGCGAACGATGGCGGCGAGGTTTCTGTTAACTACATCTACAAGCACAACGACCGCTGGCGCTATATCTTCAATGCCAGCTACGGCGAATACGACTTCGACGATGCCAACCCCATCTACGCCATTGACGACAGTACCACCGATTACGGGATCAGCGGCACCGTGTTCTACACAGAGCCCTTCGGCTGGAAGGACTGGTCGTTCAATACCACCGCCGGCTGGTATGAAGAGGACCACGATATCGACTTTTACGACACCTCGGTGGGCGTCGTCGTTTTCGGTATGTTCCGCAAGTTCTAAATGCAGTTCCAGCCACAGGTTCTGCATGCAGAGCCTGTGGCTGCCACACCCCGCCCCGCATTTCCGTTACACTGACGCCCCATGTCAGACAGCCGCAAGATCCCCATGAAGTTATCCGTCCTGGACCAGTCCCTGGCCCGCGCTCCCGACCAGGCTTCGGTTGCCCTGCGCGAGACAATCGAGATGGCCGCCTGGTGCGAGCAACTGGGGTATGAACGCTTCTGGGTGTCGGAACATCACGCCTTCGGGGCCGTGGCCGGCAGCGCGCCGGAAGTGCTGCTGGCGGCCATTGGCGCCGCCACAAACACTATTCGTATCGGCTCCGGCGGCATCATGCTGCCTCATTACAGCGCCTACAAGGTCGCGGAAGTATTTTCCCTGCTCGCTAACCTGTATCCCGGCCGGGTCGATCTCGGCGTGGGCCGGGCGCCCGGCGCCGACATGTCAACCGCGGTCGCCCTGGCCGCCGATGGTCGTCCCAGGTTCGAGCGTTTTCCCGAACTGGTGGCGAAACTCAGCGACTACCTCTGGAACGATAATGCGAGTCCCGTGGTGAGTCCCAGGCCGCCTGAGCACATTCCCCTGTGGATGCTCGGCTCCAGCCCGGACAGCGCGGTCCTGGCGGCGCAGCGCGGCCTGCCCTACAACCTGGGCTTGTTTATCAACCCCCAGGCGGATCCCCGCCTGATCGGGCTGTACAAGTCCCGTTTTCAGCCCAGCGCCCTGCAGGCCCAGCCCTATGCGATCCTGGCGATCAGCGTGTTCTGCGCAGACTCGCAGGAGCAGGCCCGGGCCCTGCAACTGGCCCACGACCTCAACCTGTTCCGCTTCTTCTCGGGTCAATACGATGGGCTGTCACTGACACCCCAGCAGGCCCTGGCCTACCCGCTGGGTGCGCGGGAGCAGGCCTTCATCGCCAGCCGCCAGGACAGTCGCGCGGTCGGCACCCCGCAGCAGGTGCGCGCAAGGATAGAGGAACTGGCCGCGCGACACGCGGCCGATGAAATCATGGCGGTGACCAACATGTACTACTTCGAGGACCGCAAGCGCTCTTTTGCATTGCTGAAAGAAGCTTTTGCCTGAGGGCTCAGCTCTCAGTCCGACAGGCTCCTAGGGGCGGGCGCGGGACTTCGGCACCACTCTGGCGCCAGCCTTTGGCTTCAGGCGGGGTATCGCGTTCAGCCTGGGCTTCTGCGCTCCGGACCTGGTCTTGCCTTTGGCTTTGACCCGGGCTGCGGGCGCGGCCTTTGCTTGGGTTTGAGCCGACGCCGGCCGCCGCGTTTTCGCTTTCGTTTTGGCTTTCACGCTCGCCTTGGCCTTCACCGTGGGTCGGGCCCCTGCTTTCGTTCCCCCGCTGCCGGCCTTCGCCGGCTTCGCGGCTTCTGCCCTGGGGATACCCGCCGCCGCCTCCAGTTCCACCAGCGAATCTTCCAGGTAGTCGATAAAGCGCTGCACCTGCGGCAGGGACCGGCGACAGGCCATGATGCCGAAATCCACCTGCTTGTCGTAGGTCACCAGGGTGATGTTGAGCGCAATGCCCTCGGTGACGATGGAGGCCGGGTAGATGCCTTCCAGCCGGGCGCCATTCCAGTACATCGGCTGGCGCGGGCCCGGCACGTTGGAAATCACAGTGCTGTAAGGTGGAAAGCGACTGCCCAGCCCCATGGGTATCAGCAGCAGGCCCGGCAGCTGGATCAACTGCAGGAACAGGGACGCCTCTTCCGGTGACATGTCCTGGAACATGGCCTTGCCGGCCTCCATCGACGCCTTGATCGCCCGGAATCGCTGCAATGGGTCCTTGATATTGGTGGCGAGATCGGCACTGATGGCACCTACTGCATTGGAGGAATCCACATCCCCTTCCCGGCGCAGGGACACCGGCACCATCGACTTCAGTGACTGGGTGGGCAGCTCCCCGTGATTGAGCAGGAAGGTACGCAGGGCACCTGAACACATCGCCAGCACTGCGTCGTTGAAAGTGCCGTCCATCGCTTTGCCGACCGCGCGAACGCGGTCGAAGGACCAGGACTGGGCGACAAACCTGCGGGCACCGTCGACCCGGGTGTTGATACTGGACTTGGGCACGTTCAGCCAGGGTACCACCAGCGATCCGCCCTTGCCCTGCCAGGCGCCGGCATACTTGCGGACCGCGCCGAGCATATGCCCGCTGCTGTCGAAACTTGCCTTCAGCATTTCCGCCACATTGCGCTGTTGCGCTTCGGTGGGAGGACGGCTGATATGCAGAGATTCGAGGTAACGATTGCGCGCCGCCATCGATAATGGCGAGTGGTGTATACGCTCGCGGGGATCCGCGGAATACATACTCTGCTGCAGGTGCATCGAGCGCACGCCATCGATGGCGGCGTGGTGAAACTTGGAGTAAACGGCGAACTGGCGGTCCGGCAGGCCTTCGATCAGGTGCGTTTCCCAGAGCGGCCGGTTGCGATCCAGCAGGGTACCGTGCAGGCGCGACACCAGCGCGAACAGCTCGCGGAAGCGCCCGGGCTTGGGCAGTGCGGAGTGGCGGATGTGGTAGTCCAGATCCAGGGATGTATCCGGTTCCCAGTAAAGCGGCCCCATCATGCCCAGGCGCCCGACCTTCAGCTTGTCCCCGAAGGGCGGTTGCAGAGCGTCCGCGGTGCGCATACTGGCCGCCAGGCCATGCAGAAACTCCTGCTCGTCAGCCCCGTCGGGCAGTGTGAACAGGTTGAACCCGCCCACGTGCATGGGTGTCTCCCTGCTCTCGAGCATCAGGAAGGCGCTGTCAATGAGACTCAGTTTTTTCATGGGGCGATACCACCGTCAATGAGGGGCGCCTGTGCGGCGGCCTGTTATTAGCTGACCAGCAGTGTAGCAGATGTCGCGGGATGTCCGCTCCTCAAACGGTTCCCCCTACTGCAGGCGCCGCTGCACGAAGAGGGTTGCCGTGGTGAAGGAACCCGCCGCGATGATCAGCAGTGGCCACACACTGTTCCACACGTCCGCTGCCGGCATGGACTTGAGGAAGGAGCCCTGCACGATGATGAGAAAGTGCTTGAGAGGGCTGGCCTGGCCGATGTACTGCAACCACTCGGGCATGTTTTCAAAAGGTGTGGCAAACCCCGAAATCATTATGGTGGGCGACATCACAAAGAATATGCCGAGCATGGACTGCTGCTGGGTACTGGCGAGGGACGAAACCAACAGACCCACCCCGGAGACGGACAGGACGAAGGGGAACATCGCCGCGAACATCAGAGCGAAGCTGCCGTAAAACGGCACATCGAACGCGAAAATGGCGACCCCCACTACCAGGATCCCGACAATGCCACCGCCGAGCAGGGCCGGAATGGTCTTGCTCACAATAATTTCCAGGGGTGTACTGGGCGAGATCAGCAGCTGGTCGAAGGTGCCCAGTTCCCGCTCCCTCGAAATCGAGCTGCCCGTGATCATCAGCGCAATGACCATTGACAGTGTTGCGGCGAGATTGGGCACCATGAACCAGCGGTAATTCAGATTGGGGTTGAACCAGTGGCGAACCTCTGCCTGCGGCGGGGTGACAAACTGCGGCTCGGCGCCGGCCAGTTCAAGCCCCAACCCTGCCGCGATGGCGGTCATGTAGGAAAGCGCCACCTGGCCGGCATTGGCGCGCCGGCCATCGATGACGACCTGCACATTCGCCGGGCGCCCGAGCGCAACGTCGCGAGAAAAATCCGCAGGAAAATGCAGCCCCAGCAGGACCTCGCGTCGCGCCAGCCTCGCGGAGAATTCCTCCATGCTATGCAAATGGACCACCCTGCCGACGAAACTCGCCGCGCTCGCCCTGGAGATCATTTCCCGCGACCAGCGCCCGGCGTCGTCATTCACTATCGCCAGGTCCACATGGCGCACCTCCAGGGTGGCCGCAAAGCCGAAAACCAGCACCTGCATGACCGGCAGGCCGAACAGCATCCCGCGCACCTTGGGGTCCCGCAGGAACACCAGGATTTCCTTGCGTATCGAGGCCAGCAGTCGACCGAACATCAGTCCAACCCCTTTTTCGACTTGAGCCGGGTGATGCCGAAGAACAGCGCACCCACCGCCAGCATGGAGGCCATATCGCGCAGGAACAGGGGCCAGACATCGCCCGCCAGGAACACCGTCTGCAGGCTGGAAACATAGTAGCGCGCCGGAATGATGTAGGTAATCTTCTGGATAAAGGCGGGCATGCTCTGGATCTCAAACACGAACCCGGACAGCAGGAAGGACGGCAGGTAGCCCGACATCACCGCCAGTTGCATGGCCACCAGCTGGTTCTTCGACAGGGTAGAGATCATCAGGCCCTGCCCCAGGGCCGGCACCAGGAAAACCGCACTGATCAGCATCAGGGCCCCAAAAGAACCGACCATGGGGACACCCAGCACCTGAACCGCCAGGAAGGCGCAACCCGCACACGCCACAGCGCCAAGCACAAAGTACGGCAACAGCTTGCTCAGAATGAGCTCCCCCATGGTTGCAGGTGTGGCCAGCATCGCCTCCATGGTGCCGCGCTCCCACTCCCGCGACACCACCAGGGCGGTCAGCATGGTGCCGATCATCGTCATCACCACCGCGATGGCGCCGGGCACCAGGGTGCGACGGCTTTGCAACTCCGCGTTGAACCAGAAGCGCGGTTCCAGACGGATAGCGGGGGCTTCCTGCACAGTCCCTTCACGAGACTGCAACCAGCCGGTGAACACACCCTGCATATAGGCCGCGGTGAAGGTGGCCGTGTTGGGATTGGAGGCGTCGGTGACAATCTGGATGGCGGCGCGCCCCTGCCCTTCCAGCAGTCGCGCTTCGAAGTCCGCAGGGATCACCGCAAAGGCCTTGAGTTCACCGGATACAAGCTTGCTTTCAACCTGTTCCCGGTGCCGTGCCGGCGTGACCCGCAGGTAGGGAGTGGCCTCAAATGCCGCCGCCAGGTCCTGGGCCGCGGGACCATCACCTTCCAGTACCACGCCAACGCGGACATTTTTTACATCCAGCGAAACCGCGAACGCGAACAGGAACAACAGGATAGGCGGCAACACGAAGGTGATCAGCATGGCCGCAGGGTCCCGCAGGATCTGGTAGCTCTCTTTTTTCATGAGAGCCCACAAGCGCCTCATGCGGCATGCTCCGCGGCATCTTCCAGGGCATTCTGCCGCTCGATCAGGCGAATAAACGCCTGCTCCATGGTCGGGTCCGGCAGGGATTCGTCCGCCGCCATCGCCTTGAGCCCGTCCGGCGTATCGAGGGCAATCAGCTGCGCGCGGTTTACCAGGGCGACCCGATCGCAGTATTCGGCTTCATCCATGAAGTGCGTGGTGACCAGTACGGTGACGCCCCGGCCCACCAGGCCGGTGATATGCGTCCAGAATTCCCGGCGGGTGATCGGGTCCACCCCGGAGGTGGGCTCATCGAGGAACAGGACCTTGGGGCGATGCATCAGGGCGCAGGCCAGCGCCAGCCGCTGCTTGAACCCCAGCGGTATATCGTCCGGCGATGCGTCGAGCATGGCCCCCAGCTCGAACACCTCGATCATTTCCTGCACCCGCTCCCGGCGCAGGGCGCGCTTGAGGCCGTAAACTCCGGCAAAAAAATCCAGGTTCTGGCGCACCGACAGCAGGTTGTACAGGGAAAACTTCTGGGCCATGTAGCCCAGCTGGATCTTGACCTTGCCGGGCGACCGGCGCAGGTCCAGCCCCGCCACTTCGGCAAGGCCGTCACTGGGCTTGAGCAGGCCGCACAGCATCTTGAAAGTAGTGGACTTGCCGGCGCCATTGGGGCCCAGCAGGCCCACCACTTCCCCCTGCCGCACATCGAAGCTGATAGCCCGCGTCGCGGTGAAGTCGCCAAAACGCCTGGTCAGGTCCTTGCAGCGCACCATGACCCCGGCGGCCGGGGGAACCTCGGGCATTTTTGCCGCGAGACTCGAAACGCCGCCGGGGCCGCCACCGAGCAGGTCGATGAAAGCATCCTCGAAGCGCGGCGCGGTTGCGACCAGGTGCGCGCCGTAGTCCTGCGCGAGCCGGTTTATCTCGCCCACCGTCGCGCCTTCTGCAAGCACCAGCCTCACCGAGGCGCCCTGGATGACCCCGTCCCGCACCGTGGGAAGTTGCAGCCCCTGCGCCAGGGCAAGCCGTCGATTGCCCTTGATATCGCGCATCAGGTAACTGCGCCCCTGCAGCCTGGAGGTCAGTTCACGCGGCGGCCCCGAGTAGACCACCTTGCCCTGGTTGAGCAGCAGCACCTCCTGGCAGCTCTCGGCCTCGTCCAGGTAGGCGGTGGACCACACCACCGCCATGCCCTCGGCAACCAGCTCCTGCACCATGCGCCAGAGATCCTGGCGGCTGACCGGGTCCACCCCCACGCTGGGTTCATCCAGCAGCAGCACCTGGGGACGGGCCATCAGGGCGCAGGCCAGCCCGAGTTTCTGCTTCATGCCGCCGGACAGTGCACCGGCCATTCGCGTGGCGAAAGGCGCAAGGCCCGTGAACCCCAGCAGCCGGGCGAACAACTCGCCGCCGGGGCCCACGTCCAGGCCCCGCAGCTCCGCATAGAGTTTCAGGTTCTCCATGACGGACAGGTCTTCATACAGGCCGAAACGCTGGGGCGTATAACCGCTGATGCCGTGGATCGCCCCCGTCT
>JBFZEF010000348.1:0-2589 GCA_041307045.1 Halioglobus sp. | reverse complement strand
CAGCCCTCATGGCGACCGTGGATGACCCCTCGATTTACTTCAAAACCTGCAAGCATCCAATGCCCGACCTGACCACGATCAAGGGCAGTGTGATCTACACCGGCGTGTTCGATTATCCGGCCGCTGTGCAAGGGAATACGGTCTTGAAAGAGTACTTCCGGGATTTCTTCGGTTCCTACCCGGACGAGAAGCCGGAGCGCTGGCAGGAGGCCCCGGCGGTCAACTGGCTGGACGGCAGCGAGCAGCCCTTCCTGCTCATCCATGGAGATGCGGATGGCAGTGTCCCTCCGAAGAATTCACAGGATTTTGCGGCGCGCTTGAAACAGTTTGGGATCGATGTGGAACTGATCCTGGTTCCCGGTGCACAGCACATGGGCATCATCTACAAACGTGACCTGTATGAGTCGGTTGAGGCATTCATCGCTCCCCTACTCAAATGACCGCGTGATTACTTCGAGCCTCCGATAATACAGTTCGCGGGTGGATTAAATCCCTGGGACGGCCAGACATTCATCCCTGTTGCAATGCAGGAAGGGTTCTTCAGCCGTCAGCGAGCCGTAGCAGACCTGCGCGGCAGCCTTGCAGCCCCCCTGGCATTCGTTCCGTTTTGGGCAGGGGTTGCAAAACGCGGGCCGGGCCTCGATAAAGGCTTGCATGCGCTCCTCTGCTATGATCTCCGGGAAGGAGCTCTCGAACAGGTTTCCCAGGATCAGGTCACTGTGATTGCAGGGGCGCAGGTTGCCGAGTGGGTCGAGCGTGTAGTAAGCCCGTTCGCTGCCTGCTGCGCAATATCCGAAACCCAGGTGGGGGTAGGCGCGGGTATCGACCAGGCAGGGCTGGATGGGAATGGAGCAGGAGATGGGCAGGCCGAATTCCACTGCGGCGATGTCCGCAACAGCCAGCGCCTGGCGTACCTGTCCAGCAGTAGGCAGGAGCTTCCCGATATTCTCCCGGCCGCGGCCGCCGGGGTTGAACCGGTTGAACATCAGGGCGCGGGCGCCGAATGCAAATGCCAGCCGGATGGTTTCGTACAGGTCAGCGATGTTCACCTGCGTGGCGACGAAGGCTGCGACGAACTGCCCGTGGTGCAGGCGGATGTTGGCCATCGCAGCCAGAACGGCATCCCAGGCGCCCGGCGCGCCCGAAAGCGCATCGTGTACTTCACGCCGGTGGCTGAGCAGGGGCAGTTCGAACAGTCCGACGCCTTTATCCAGCAATTCGACGAGAGTGGCTTCATCCAGCAAACGGCCGTTGCTGATAATGGTGGTGCGGATGTTGCGTTTTTGCAGGAAGCCGAGCAGCACAGGCAGATCCTTGCGCAGGAGTGGTTCACCACCTGTGAAGGTGACATGTGGGCATGAAACTTCATCCAGGGCCTTGGCGAGCAGGTCGAGGGTCCGGGAGGTATCGAGTTCGCCCCTCGGGTAGGTGGATACCCCTGCTGGCTGCCAGACGTTGTAACAGTGCAGGCAGGCGTGGTTGCAGCGCTGGGTGACTTCGAAGATGAGCGATTGCAGGCGGGGTTTTTGAACGCTCATTTGCCCGTCAGCAGGTCGATGATGAATTGGGCTGCCGCCCTCGCATCGGGGGAGATTTCCAATTGCAGGGCGTCGAAGGATGGGATCGGTTGGCCGTTGGACTGGTATTCCGCCAGAACCCGGTTATAGAGCGCCTGCAGGTCGGCATCACTGAGGGCGTAGTAGGCCAGGTCATGTTCGAGGGCGGCCTGGGCTGTTGCCAGCGTCTGCGGATCGATCGTTCCCTGGGTGGCGATCCCGTTCAGGATCTCGGCCTGCTGGATAAGGGCCCCGGCACTGGCGGGGGCGTAATCAACGATCATGGGTTCGTAGCAGGTGATAGGGGCGTTCGAGCGCCAGACGTGATGGACTGCAGCGCCGTAGGCTTCCTGCACCAGGTCGGCGACCGTTGGGATGATCTCCCCGGAAGCCACCAATTCATCCAGGGCCGCCCGGTGGTCAGCGACCATCTGCTGACCGAGGGTATCCTCCCCACTGCCTTCGCCCTGGCTGGCCTGGTCGCGGGTGGCCTGCGCCAGTTCACCAAAGCGCTGCCAGCACCAGCGCAGACGTTCGCGTGCAGTTGTCGGCGGGGTGGGCGGCAGGTCGGTGGGGGGCATCGGGGCGTAACAGGTGGCAATTGGCGGGCCGATGCGGCAGCGGGTCATCATCAACGAGGCGACCGAGATGCCGAACAACTTTATGAAATCGCGGCGGGATATGCTCATGGGGACCTCCAGTATTGCTGAGACGCCAGATAGGAACCAACAGTTCCCATTTTAAACAAAAAATCCCCTTTCGGGGTGCGCTCTTTCACTTGCCCGTCAGGCTGCCATTGGCACGTGTTCACTGGCCAGCAGGACTTCGGTTTCCGTTGAAGCACGCAGGAAATATACCCGCTGCAGGCTGCCGCTGGGATTCGACACGGTCACGATGTAGCCGCGGCCGCCGTCATTCTTCCCATGGGCGAGCACGCGGGTGGCTTCCAGGATCAGCCAGCCCCTGCGCAATGCTTTTTTGATATGGCCCATTGACAGAACCCTCCTTTCTTGGATTTCCATAATCTTACTTT
>JBFZEF010000347.1:0-4844 GCA_041307045.1 Halioglobus sp. | reverse complement strand
TGGAAATTCCACTGGAGAAACCGTTGCCGCTGAAGATGCCCAGTTGGTCGGATGCAAAGACGCCCACCAGCAGGGTGCCGAGGATGCCGCCCACCCCGTGGACAGGAAATACATCGAGGCTGTCATCAACCCGCAACTTGTTCTTGAGATACATGGTGGCGAAGTAACAGACCACGCCCGCGGTCAGACCAATAAGCACCGCCGCGGCCGGCCCCACCGAACCCGAGGCCGGGGTGATGGTGCCAAGGCCCGCCACCATGCCAGTCACGGTGCCCAGCATCGAGGGCTTGCCATGGCGCAGCCATTCCATCGTCATCCAGGCCAGGGCGCCGGCCGAGGCCGAGAGATGGGTGACGAGCATGGCCATGGCGGCGCTGCCGTTGGCGGCCACCGCCGAACCCGCGTTGAACCCAAACCAACCCACCCACAGCATACCGGCGCCGGCCACCGTGAGTGTCAGGTTGTGCGGCGGCATCGCCACCGTGCCAAAGCCCCGGCGCGGGCCTATCACCAGCGCCGCGACCAGGGCAGCAACTGCCGCGGTGATATGCACCACAGTGCCACCGGCAAAATCCTGTAACCCCATACTGCCCAGCCAGCCGCCTCCCCAGACCCAGTGGCAGACCGGGGAGTACACCAGAATCAACCACAGTGTGCTGAACAGCAGCATGGCGGAAAATCGCATGCGCTCGGCGAACGCACCCACGATCAGCGCAGGGGTGATAATCGCAAATGTCATCTGGAAGATGGCGAACAGGGTGGCGGGCACCGTGCCCTTCACCGAATCGATAGTGATACTGGCGAAGAACATATTGCCGAAATCGCCGATCCACTTGCCCTGTTCCACGCCATCGCTACCGAAGGCGATGGTGTATCCCACCGAAAACCAGACCAGCGACATCAGGCAGGTCAGGGCAAAGCACTGCATCAGCACGGACAGGACATTCTTCGAACGTACCAGGCCGGCATAAAACAGCGACAAACCCGGGATGGTCATAAACAGCACGAGGGCGGTGGATGTGAGAACCCAGGCCGTGTCGGCCCCGTTCAGTTCCTGGGCACTGGCGCCCGCAGACACCAGCATGCTGGTTCCAAGAAGTGCCAAAGTTCCAATTGATTTCATGCGCGTTTCCTTTATGCCGAGGCGTTTACGCCAGTCTTATTGGTGGGGCAGCCGCAGAGATTAAACGATTGCGGTGTGTTGATGAAGCTAGAGGTTGACCCAACTGTTGAGGGCGCGCAAGCGGAACCGCGTGCCCTGGTATTCCAGCACCACCGAATCGGGAAGAATTTCCTCCACCCTGACGCCGTTGACGGAGCCACCCTGGCGCAGGGTCTTGCCGTTGAGCACCACGCTGGCGCTGGCGGGGTTACCAGAATAGTCATGGCGCAGGTACATGATGGTGGGAATGGCGTCCTTGGTCTGCTGGGACTGGGCCGACAGAAAGGGCACATCACTATCGGATAGCTGTGCGTCCGCCAGTTCTCCCCGAGCCTCCTGTACCAGTTGATCTATATCGATGGCCTCCTCCTCGCGCGCGGGCGCGACGCTCCCGGCAGTAGCCGGTTGCCGCAGCGCCGGCCGCTGCGGATCAGGCGCCGGCTCCGGGGCTTCCTCCTGCTGGCGGTAGAGCTCTGCCACACTGGCATCGACCGGGGCCGGTTCGCGCAGCTCGGGCGTCGGGTCGAGGTCGGGCAGGGGCTCCGCAACGGCGGCGGTGTCAGCGAGCCGCGCTGGTTCGGCGATTGTCTCCACCGGCTGCGGGGATGCGGGTGCCGGCGCAGGCGTTGGCAGCGGCGCGGCGGCTTGCGGGGTGCTCTCCACGGTGGGGGCGACAGGCGCCGGTAGTGGCTGCGGCGCGCGCTCGAACAACAACCAGCCAATCGCCAGCACTGACAATGCCAGGGCGCAGACCAGTGCCCAGGGCAGCCAGCTCATATCAATGGTGCTGCCCTCGACCGGGTGAACGCTGGACAAGCCAGGCACCTGCTCAGCCTCCTGGCGGGAACGGTTCAGTGCGTCAAGAATCAACGACATAATCGGGTCACCTGATTGATCAACCGTCGCCACCCGGCGCCAGCAGCGAGCGGGCCGCTTTGGCCGTGGGGTCGATGCCCAGCGCTTCGTTAAGCTTGAGCAGGGTCTGCAGGCCCACCACGGCGTCATCCTCCAGAGCGTGCTCGCGCTGGAACAGGCGCACCCGCGTCTCCAGCGCGGGGCTGAAGCGGTTGCCCGCCAGGGCCTGCGGCTGCCCGTCAAGGCGCGCAAAGAGCGCTGCCACCTGCGCCACCACCGGGCTGTCATCACCCAGGCTGAGGGGGCCTGAAAAACCCTCGGGCGGGTGCCACAGAAGACGGTAGCCCCCGCTCCAGGAGGACCCCAGTTCACCGGGTTCCACCTCGGCTACGCCCTCTGCCGTGGCCAGCCAGACCTTGCGGCCGTTGAAGCCGAGGAACAGGGCAGCGGCGGCAAAGCGCTCCGGGGTAATCATATCGAGCAGCAGCGGGCGATCAAACGCTGCCAGCTCATCCCAGGTCCGGGCGCTGCCCGTCACGCAGGCGACGCCCTCGTAGACCGGGACGGAACACAACTGGGGCGGCAGGGGCGCTGCGCTGTACAGTGACCACAGCCGCGCCAGGGCGTCGCCGGGAGCAAGCATCCAGCCTGCGGCTGAGGCGGCCGCGACAGGGGCGCTTGCCTGGATTTGGGTCGCAGCAGCGCCGGGCAGCGGCTGGCCTTCAGCGGGGGCAGGCGCGGCCGGCGGATCTTTCGGCACGGGCGCGACCACCGCTTCCCCCCCGGCGGCAGCTGTGGCCTCCTGCGTCGGCAGCGGTGCCGGCTGCCTGCTGTACCACCACCAGCTCGCGGCCAGGGCGACCAGCAGGGCGCCGATGATAATAAACGGCCAGGAACGACCGGGCTCGTCGCCGCCCGCGGCGGCCTCCTCCCCCATCACTTCCCTGGCGGCGGTGCGCAGCATCGCCAGGTCGGTGCGGCCGAGGTTCCGGCCGTAGGCACCCAACATCATGCGATCGCACAGAACGTTGATCAGGCGGGGAATACCGCGGGTGTAGCGGTGAATGCCGCGCACCACGCTGGCGGGAAAGACCTCCTGTGCCGGGTTCATGCCCGCCACCTGCAGGCGGTGACGGATATAGGCGCCGGTTTCCTCCAGGCTCAGGGGCTCCAGGTTGTAGCGCGCGGTAATACGCTGGTTGAGCTGGCGCAGTTCCGGGCGACCCAGCATCTGGGCGAGTTCGGGCTGCCCGATGAGAATGATCTGCAGCAGTTTCTCGCTGTTGGTTTCCAGGTTCGTCAACAGCCGGATCTGCTCGAGTACGTCAAAATCCAGGTGCTGGGCCTCGTCGATCAGCAGGACGGTATTGCGACCCCTGCCATGATTTTCCAGCAGGTAGCGGTGCAGGCTGTCGGTGAGAGTTTTCAGGGTGTGCCTGTCGTAATCGTAGCCGATGCCCAACTCGTCGCAGACCGAGGCCAGCAACTCCATGGCATTGAGGGCGGGATTGAGGATGATGGCAATGTCGGTATCATCCGGCAGCTGTTCCAGAAGGCAGCGGTAGATCGTGGTCTTGCCGGTGCCCACGTCACCGGTGAGCAGGATGAAGACGCCGCCGGCGCCCACCCCATAAATCAGATGCGCCAGGGCGTCCCGGTGGCGGGGGCTCATGAACAGGTAGCGCGGGTTGACCGCTATCGAAAACGGCGCTTCAGTGAGGCCGAAATATTGGTGGTACATGCAGCCGGTAGCCAGTCGCCAGTGCGGGAAAAGTGCCCCGCATTATGCCCAAGGGCCGCAGCCAATGCTATGCACATCGCCCCGCGCCGGCGGCTGCCGGGTAGAACCGGATGTCAGCTGCCGTCGTTCCCGGTCGCAGCAACCGCGCTGGCTGTGGATTTGTTGCGCAGCAAGTCGCCTTTCCCCGCGGTGTAATCGCGACCGGTCTTGCGGGTATCCCGGTCACTCACCCAGGTTTTGCGTTTGGGCGGCTCGGCGGTGCGACTCCCGGAGAACACATTGGTGGCCTCGACCTTAACCTCCTCCTGGGCGGCGCTGGTGGCGCAACCCTTGTCGCTGAAGCTGGTGGCGCCGGTGGCCGGGTCCACGCACATGAATACCCCCGCCGCCGCCAGTTGCGGGAGCAGTAACAGGACCAATATCAGAACTCGCATACCCTCTCGCCTGGCACCCTGGGCGCCCGTAACCCTACAAATTCCAGCCTACGGGTGCCGACCACCTGCAATCCATGGAAAACTGGCGAAATGTACAGATAAGCCGCGTCGGGCCGCCCGATGCGGGCTGGTGCAGCCGCTTCTCAGGCGCGGGCCAGCAATAGCAGGGCCTCGTCACACCAGGCCAGGAATTGCTCGCCCTGGCGTATACCCAGGGCGAGGGCCAGGTAGACGCCCTTGCGCCGGGTGGGCAGGGCTTCAGGGTTGGCGTAGTGGCGCCGGCGGATTTTCTCGTAGAGGTAGAGGCGCCGCATCATCTCCTCCCGTCGGGCGGTAATCTCGCCTGCCAGGTGGCCGGCGTTGGCGCTGTCCAGGTTGTAGAGCTTTACCAGCAGGTCGTCCTTGGCGGCCTGGGTCCGGGTGGTGCTGTAAACCCACTCAGCCAGGGCCTCGCGGCCCGCTTTGGTAAGCCCGTAGACAATCTTGTTGGGTTTGCCCCGCTGGCTCACCTCGCGCTTGCTGAGCCAGTGCTTGTCCGAGAGTTTGCGCAGCTCCAGGTAGATCTGCTGGTGGGAGGCCTGCCAGAAAAAGCCCAGGGAGGTCTCGAAATCACGCGCCAGTTCATAGCCGGAAAGGTCATCTTCCAGCAGTG
>JBFZEF010000346.1:0-15816 GCA_041307045.1 Halioglobus sp. | reverse complement strand
AGCTTGCCCTCGGCGCCGATACCGTCCTCCTCGCCGGCGTCCCCGGTCTCCAGGGAACCCAGGCAACCCAGCTCGCCCTCGACGGAGACGCCGCAGGCATGGGCCAGTTCCACCACCTTGCGGGTGACCGCCACATTGTAGTCATAGTCCATGGGGGTCTTGCCGTCCTCGCCCAGGGAGCCGTCCATCATCACCGAACTGAAGCCCAGCTGGATGGAGCGCTGGCAGACCGCCGGCGACACCCCGTGGTCTTGATGCACCACCACCGGGATATGGGGGAACTCGTTCATGGCGGCCTCCATCATCGCCCGCAGGAAGGGCGCGCCGGCGTATTTCCGGGCCCCCGCGCTGGCCTGCATGATCACCGGGGAGTTGGTCTTGTCCGCTGCCTCCATGATGGCCCGGGTCTGCTCGAGGTTGTTGACGTTGAACGCCGGCACCCCGTAGCCGTGTTCGGCGGCGTGGTCCAGCAACTGTCGCATACTGATTAGTGCCATGGTGGTATCCCTTTAATTCCTGAGGTTAATTCGCGATTTGGAAATGCCTGCGGTCACTTGCTCCCGGCCACTATTCCGGCCCGCGGCCGGCACGCTGCTCGAGCATGGCAACCGCGGGGAGAACCTTGCCTTCCACGTATTCCAGGAAGGCGCCGCCGCCGGTCGATATATAGGAGACCTTATCGGCGATACCGAATTTGTCAATCGCCGCCAGGGTGTCGCCCCCGCCCGCCAGGGAAAACGCCGGGCTGGCGGCGATGGCCCGGGCTATCGCCTCGGTGCCGCCGGCGAACTGGCCGAATTCGAACACGCCCACGGGGCCGTTCCAGAGTATGGTGCCCGCCCCCCTGAGGATGGCGGCAATCTCGGCCGCGGCGACCGGCCCGATATCCATGATCATGTCGTCCGCCGCCACGTCACCGGCCGCCTTGAGGCTGGCTGCGGCATCTTCCGAGAATTCCTTCGCGGTGACCACATCCGCGGGCAGGGGAATGCTGGCCTTTTCCATCAGCGCCCGGGCCGCCGGAATCAGGTCGTACTCGCACAGGGACTTACCCACCGGCTTGCCGCTGGCGGCCAGGAAGGTATTGGCGATGCCGCCCCCCACCACCAGCTGGTCCACCTTGGTTGACAGGGTTTCCAGCACCGTCAGCTTGGTGGACACCTTGGAGCCGCCGACGATAGCCACCAGGGGCCGGGCAGGATGCGCCAGGGCCTTTTGCAGGGCGTCCAGTTCCCCCTCCAGCAGCGGCCCGGCGCAGGCAACCGGCGCGAACCTGCCGACACCGTGGGTGGAGGCCTCGGCCCGGTGCGCGGTGCCAAAGGCGTCCATGACGAAGATGTCGCACAGGGCCGCGTAGGCCCGGGCCAGCTCCTCGCCGTTTTTCTTCTCGCCCGGATTGAAGCGCACGTTTTCCAGCAGGGCCACTTCACCGTCGGCGAGGGTCACGCCGCCTCGCCAGTCGCTCACCAGGGGGACCGGCTTGCCCAGCAAACCGGCGAGGTGGGCGGCCACCGGCGCCATTGAAAACTGGGGGTCGAACTCCCCCTCGACCGGGCGGCCCAGGTGCGACATCAGGATTACCCGGGCGCCGGCACTGACCGCCGCCTCGATGGTGGGCAGGGCGGCGCGGATGCGGGCATCGCTGCTCACGCGGCCATCCTTGACCGGCACGTTGAGGTCCTCGCGGATCAGTACCCGCTTGCCCTTCAGGTTAAAGTTGCGCATCAAATCGACTTTCAGCGTCATTGCACCGGCCCTCCTGGCGCCCGATTGACAAAACCGCAGCCTTACAGACTGCCCCAGTACCTCGCCACATCCAGCATGCGGTTGGCGTAACCCCATTCGTTGTCGAACCAGGTGAGCACCTTCACCAGGCGCCCGCCGCTGACCCGGGTCTGGCTCGCGTCGATGATGCTGGAGCGCGGGTCGTGGTTGAAATCACACGAGGCGAGCGGCTCTTCAGTATAGCCCAGCACCCCGTCGAACCCGGTTTGAGCTGCGTCATATAAAGCGCGGTTAATCGCCGCCACATCGGTTTCGGTGCGGGTGTAGACGGTGAGGTCCAGGGCCGAGACATTGAGGGTGGGCACCCGCAGGGCCTGGGCGCTGAAGCGCCCGGCCATTGCCGGCAGCACGCGCTCCACGCCCCGGGCCAGGGCGGTGTCCACGGGGATAATGGACTGGGACGCGGCCCGGGTCTTGCGCAGGTCGGTGTGGTGGTAGGCATCCAGCACCGGCTGGTCGTTCATCGCCGAGTGGATGGTGGTGATGGTGCCGCTCTCGATGCCCACCGCCGCGTGCAGGGCCTGGATCACCGGCACGATGGCGTTGGTGGTGCAGGCGGCGGTGGATACGATGCGGTGCCCCGCCTGTAGCTGGCGGTGGTTGACGCCATAGATCACCGTGGCGTCCACATCCGCCTCGGCGGGCTGGGAAAACAGCACCTTGCCCGCCCCCTGCCGCAGGTGCAGCCCGGCGGTGGCGCGGTCGGAAAACGCGCCGGTGCACTCCAGCACCATGTCTATGCCGAGCTCGCCCCAGGGCAGGTCCTCGATGCGGGGGCGCCGCAGCAGGGTGATGGGATTGCCGTTGACCCAGAGGTGGTTCTCATCGCCCTGCAGGCTGCCGTTGAAGCGCCCGTGGGTGGAGTCATAGCGGGTCAGGTGCAGCACGGTGCGGGCATCGGCCAGCTCGTTCACCGCCACCACCTGCAATTCCGCTTCCAGGCCGCTCTCGCACAGCGCCCTCAGCACGCTGCGGCCGATCCTGCCATAGCCGTTTATCGCCAGTCGCAACACGCACGTCTCCCTGCGGGTAAGCTTTCGCGGAACCTTTCGTGTAACAAAAGGGGGCCCCCTACAGGACCTCCTCGACGGTGGCGACCACGTTGTCCACGGTGAAGCCGAAGTGGTTCATGAGCTCGCCGGCGGGGGCCGACTCGCCAAAGCTGGTCATACCCACCACCCGGCCATCCAGCCCGACGTACTTGTACCAGTAGTCGGCGTGCAGGGCCTCCACCGCCACCCGGGCGAGGATATCGCTGGGCAGCACGGCCTCGCGGTAGGCCGCATCCTGCTGCTCGAACACCTCGGCGCAGGGCATCGAAACCACCCGTACCCGCTTGCCGGCAGCCCCCAGCCGCTCTGCCGCGGCCATGGCAAGCGCGAGCTCCGAGCCCGTGGCAATCAGGATGGCATCGGGGGTGCCGCCGCAGTCACGCAGCACGTAGGCGCCGCGGGCGATGGCGGCAAGCTGGGCGGCGTCGCGTTGCTGGTGCGGCAGGTTCTGGCGCGAAAACACCAGGGAGCTGGGGCCGTCGCGACGCTCGATCGCGGCTTTCCACGCCACTGCCGACTCCACCGCGTCGCAGGGCCGCCAGGTGTGCATATTCGGCGTGCTGCGCAGGGCCGTCAGTTGCTCCACCGGCTGGTGGGTGGGGCCGTCCTCCCCCAGGCCTATGGAGTCGTGGGTGAACACGAAGATGGATTGCTGCCGCATCAACGCCGCCAGGCGCACGGCATTGCGGGCGTACTCCATGAATATGAGGAAGGTGGCGCCGTAGTTGATAAAACCCCCGTGCAGGGCAATGCCGTTCATGATGGCGGCCATGCCGAACTCACGCACGCCGTAGTAGATATAGTTACCGGCGGCGGCGTCCCTGCTGATCCCCTTCGAGCCGCTCCAGAGCGTGAGGTTGGAGCCGGCCAGGTCAGCGGAACCGCCCAGCAGCTCCGGCAACAGCGGGCCGAAGGCATTGAGGCAGTTCTGTGACGCCTTGCGCGAGGCTATGGTCGCCCCTTCCTGCTGGCACTGCTCTATATAGGCGGCGGCGCGGGCGGAAAAGTCGGCGGGCAATTCACCCCCCAGCCGGCGCCGCAATTCGGCGGCCAGCCCAGGGTGGGCCCGGGCGTAGGCATCCATTGTCTCGTTCCAGGCCTGTTCGGCGGCGGCGCCCCGCGGCCGGGCATCCCAACCCTGGTAGATATCCTGCGGAATATGGAAGGCTTCGTGGTCCCAGCCGATGGCAGCGCGTGTCGCCGCCACCTCCTCCACGCCCAGCGGGGAGCCGTGACAGGCCTCGGTGCCCTGCTTGTGGGGCGCGCCCTTGCCTATAACGGTCCGGCAGCAGATCAGCGTCGGCCGGCCGGTCTCGTGGCGGGCGGCCTCTATCGCCGCCTTGACCTCCGAGGGGTTGTGGCCGTTGACCTCATGGATGACCTGCCAGCCGTAGGCCCTGAAGCGGGCCGGGGTGTCGTCGGTAAACCAGCCCTCCACCTCGCCATCGATGGAGATGCCGTTGTCGTCGTAAAACGCGACCAGCTTGCCCAGGCCCAGGGTGCCCGCCAGGGAGCAGACCTCGTGGGAGATGCCCTCCATGAGGCAACCGTCCCCAAGGAAGGTGTAGGTGTGGTGGTCGATGAGGGTATGGCCCTCGCGATTGAACTGGGCGGCCAGCACTTTCTCCGCCAGCGCCATGCCGACCGCATTGGCCAGCCCCTGGCCGAGGGGCCCGGTGGTGGTCTCGACGCCCGGCGTGTAGCCGTGCTCCGGGTGACCCGGCGTCTTGCTGTGGAGCTGGCGGAAATTCTTCAGCTCCTCCATCGGCAGGTCTTAGCCGGTGAGGTGCAGCAGGGAGTAGAGCAGCATGGAGGCGTGGCCGTTGGACAGCACAAAACGGTCCCGGTTGGGCCAGCGGGGATTGGCCGGGTTGTGGCGCAGGTAGTCGTTCCACAGCACTTCGGCGATGTCCGCCATGCCCATGGGGGCGCCCGGATGGCCGCTGTTGGCTTTCTGTACGGCATCCATACTCAGGGCGCGGATGGCATTGGCAAGATCGGTGCGGGGGGACGACATCGGTTTCTCCAGCAGGGGCGGGCGATGAAAAGCGGTCGGTATTCTCGCGTAAGCGGGGGCTGACGGCAAACAAACCGGGGGGGAAATTTCGGCACCCCGGTTTTCATCCAGAGGGCGGACTCGCAGTGGCAATCTACATCAAAACATTTTGATATAGGTAGCGGGGCCTGCTAGACTCGCCGCCCATGAAAACCGCCGCTACAGCAAAGGCCGCCACTGCCCCGGGCCCCGCGGGGCAGCTGGACGCCCTGGCCGCCCTGTGCAAGGCCAGCGCCGATCCGCTGCGCCTGCAGGTCCTGCGGGTGCTGTGCAAGGACTCGTTCGGGGTGTCGGAACTGTGCGCCCTGTTTGATATGCGCCAGCCCGCCCTGAGCCACCACCTGAAGGTGCTCGCCCACGCCGGCCTGGTGGCGACCCGCCGGGAGGGCAACTCCATTTTTTACCGGCGCAGCAGCCGCGGCCAGCGCCCTGAACTGGAAGCCCTGCAGAGCCGTATATTCGAGAGCGTCGACCAGGTCGAGCTGCCGCCGGCCCTGGCCCGCAGGCTGGACCGGCTGTACCGGGCGCGGGAGGAGAACTCCCGCCACTTCTTCCGGGACAACGCACATAAATTCCGCCAGCAACAGGACCTGATAGCGAGCTATGACCAGTACGCCGACACGGTGGCGCAGATGTTGCGGGATGCGCCCCTGCCGCGCCGCGACACGGCGCTGGAAGTGGGGCCGGGAGACGGCGCCTTCCTGCTTGAGCTGGCGCCCCAGTTCCGGCGCGTGGTGGCCCTGGACAACGCCGCCCTGATGCTCGCCCAGGCACGTGAGCGCTCACTATCAGCCGGAGTGGACAATATCGAGTTCATCCACGGCGACACCGGCAGCGGCCAGCTCGACGGCCTCAGTGCGGATTGCGTCGTCATCAATATGGTGCTGCACCACACCCCCGCGCCGGGCCGGATACTGGCGGATGTGGCCTCCCGCCTCGCCCCCGCCGGGGTGGTTCTGGTGACCGACCTGTGCAGTCACGACCAGGGTTGGGCCCGGGCAAACTGTGGCGACCTGTGGCTGGGTTTCGACCCACAGGAGCTGGGCCGCTGGGCGCACGAGGCGGGCCTGGCGGATAGCGCCAGCGTCTACCTGGCACAGCGCAATGGATTCCAGATACAGGTGCGGCTGTTCCGGCGCGCCTGACGACACTTTTTTAACACGACCAGGGAAACAATTATGAGCGAGTACGCAATCTTCACCTCCGAGTCAGTATCGGAGGGGCACCCGGACAAAATGGCGGACCAGATTTCCGACGCGGTCCTGGACGCCATCATCAAGGATGATCCCGACGCCCGGGTGGCGGTGGAAACCATGGTGAAGACCGGTATGGCGATCGTCGCCGGCGAGGTCACCACCTCCACCTATGTCGACCTGGAAGACGTCGTGCGCAAGGTGATCCTCGACATCGGCTACAACAGCTCCGACCTGGGCTTCGACGGCGCCTCCTGCGCCGTGCTCAACGCCATCGGCAAGCAGTCGCCGGATATCGCCATGGGCGTCGACGAGAGCGAGCATCACGAACAGGGCGCGGGCGACCAGGGCCTGATGTTCGGTTACGCCACCAACGAGACCGAGGTACTGATGCCGGCCCCGATCTACTACGCCCACCGCCTGGTGGAAAGGCAGGCGGAACTGCGCAAGCACGGCACCCTGCCCTGGCTGCGCCCGGATGCCAAGAGCCAGGTGACACTGCGCTACGAGAACGGCAGGCCGGTGGCCATCGATGCCGTGGTACTGTCCACCCAACATGATGCCAACATCAGCCAGGCGGATATCCGCGAGGCGGTGCTGGACCTGATCATCAAGGAAGTGCTCCCTGCCGAGTGGCTGCACGCGGGCACCCGTTACCACATCAACCCGACGGGGCAGTTTATCATCGGCGGCCCGGTGGGGGATTGCGGCCTGACCGGCCGCAAGATCATCGTCGACACCTACGGCGGCATGGCCCGCCACGGCGGCGGCGCCTTCTCCGGCAAGGACCCCTCCAAGGTGGATCGCTCCGCCGCCTATGCCGGGCGCTATGTCGCCAAGAACATCGTCGCCGCGGGCCTCGCGGACCGCTGTGAGATCCAGGTGTCCTACGCCATAGGCGTGGCCGAACCGACCTCGATCTCCATCAATACTTTCGGCACCGGCAAGCTGTCCGACGCCCGCATCGCGGAGCTGGTGAGCGAACATTTCGACCTGCGCCCGAAAGGCCTGGTGAAGATGCTGGACCTGAAGCGCCCGATCTATCTCAAGACCGCCGCCTACGGGCACTTCGGACGCGAGCTTCCCGAATTCAGCTGGGAGCGGACAGATCGCGCGGCGGCGCTGAAAGCGGCGCTGTAGGCTACGGATTAAGTTGAATGAGGTAGAAGGAATTCTGTTGTAACGCTGGTCTGGTATATCGGTAATTGGTGCCGGGACACGCCGTAAATACGTCCATGTAGGCTCGTGTCGGCCATCCATGGCCTCCAACGGTCCCGACCCCAACTACCGACACACCAGACCTCAGACCGGTGAATCGAAAACAAATTTTTTCAGAACCAGAGGATATAGCGATGAGCACAGCAACGAAACTGGCAGTAAAGCAGGACTACAAGGTCGCCGATATCGGCCTGTCCGACTGGGGCCGCAGGGAAATGGAGATCGCCGAGAGCGAGATGCCGGCGCTGATGGCCATGCGCGCCAAGTACCGGGATCGCAAGCCGCTGGCAGGTGCGAAAATCCTGGGCTGCATCCACATGACCATCCAGACCGGTGTGTTGATTGAAACCCTGGTGGAGCTGGGGGCCGAAGTGCGCTGGTCCTCCTGCAACATTTTCTCCACCCAGGATCACGCCGCCGCCGCGATTGCAGCGGCCGGTATCGCGGTATACGCCTGGAAAGGCGAGACCGAGGAGGAGTATGACTGGTGCCTGGAACAAACCATCCTCAAGGACGGCGTACCCTGGGATGCCAACATGGTGCTGGACGACGGCGGCGACCTCACCGGCATGCTGCACCAGAAATACCCGGCGGTGCTGGATCGGGTACACGGTGTCACAGAGGAGACCACCACCGGCGTGCACCGGCTGCAGGAAATGCTCAAGCAGGGCACCCTGAGAATTCCCGCCATCAATGTGAATGATGCGGTCACCAAGTCAAAGAATGACAACAAGTATGGCTGCCGCCACAGCCTGAACGACGCCATCAAGCGCGGCACCGATCACCTGCTGGCAGGCAAGAAGGCGCTGGTTATCGGTTACGGGGACGTGGGCAAGGGTTCCGCCCAGTCCCTGCGCCAGGAAGGCATGATCGTGCGCGTCACCGAGATCGACCCCATCTGCGCCATGCAGGCCTGCATGGACGGTTACGAGTTGGTGTCGCCTTTCAGGAACGGCATCAACGACGGCACCGAAGCCTCGATCGACAGGGAGCTGCTGGGAGGCATGGACCTCGTGGTCACCGCCACCGGCAACTTCAACGTGTGCAACGCCAGCATGCTCAAGGCGCTCAAGTGCGGCGCGGTGGTGTGCAATATCGGCCACTTCGACAACGAGATCGACACCGCCTTCATGCGCCGCAACTGGGAGTGGCAGGAAGTGAAACCGCAGGTCCACAAGGTGTTTCGCGACCAGGCCAAAAACGATTACCTGATCCTGTTGTCCGAGGGGCGCCTGGTCAACCTGGGCAATGCCACCGGCCACCCCTCGCGGATAATGGACGGTTCCTTCGCCAACCAGGTGCTGGCGCAGATTTACCTGTACGAGCGCAAGTTCGCCGACCTCGAGGCAAACATGAAGCCGGCAGCACTCAAGGTGGAAGTACTGCCCAAGAACCTCGATGAGGAAGTGGCCGCGCACATGGTCGCCGGTTTTGGCGGTGTGCTGACGCGCCTCACCAAAGAGCAGGCCGAGTACATCAACGTCAGGGTCGACGGCCCCTTCAAACCAGACAGCTACAAGTACTAGGACAGGCCAGACCATGCCCGGCCAGCGACCGAGAATCAGCTTTGAGTACTTCCCTCCCCGCACCGAGGAGGGCAGGGCCAGGCTGCTGCAGGAGACGACGCCCGCGCTGAATGCGCTGGCGCCGGCATTTTTCTCGGTCACCTACGGTGCCGGCGGGACCACCCGGGACGCCACCCTGGGCGCGGTAGCGGCAATCCGGGAGGCGGGCATCGACGTGGCGCCACACCTGAGCTTCGGGGCCGACGACGCCGGCGTGATCGGCGCGCTGGTGGACAACTACGTGGCGCGCGGCATCAGTCGCCTGGTCGCGCTGCGCGGCGATTTGCCCTCCGGCATGGGCGGCTCCTCCCAGCTGGTGTACGCCAGTGAGCTGGTGGCATTCATTCGCGAGCGCAGCGGGGATCACTTCCAGATCGAGGTCGCAGCCTACCCGGAGATCCACCCGCAGGCGAAAAGCTACGACAGCGATATTTTCTATTTGAAGAAAAAACTGGATGCCGGGGCCAACAGCGCCATCACCCAGTATTTCTTCAATGTGGAATCCTATTTCTACTTCCTCGACCAATGCGCCGCCGCGGGTATAGACAAGCCCATCTACGCCGGCGTGATGCCCATCATCAATTTCGCCAACCTGGCGCGCTTTTCCCGCAACTGCGGTGCGGAGATCCCGCGCTGGATCTGCCAGCGGGTGGAGGGATATGGCGATGACCAGGAGAGCATCCGCAAGTTTGGCATCGAGATCGTGACACAGCTGTGCCAGACGCTGCTGGACAGCGGCGCCCCCGGGATCCACTTCTACACCATGAACCAGGTGGAGCCCACCCGGGAGATCTATCACAACCTGGGACTCTGAATGCGGATACCGCGGATCCATACCCGGCAGTCGCTGCGGGCCAACACCGTCGTCGAGCTCGAACCCGGCCCGAGCCAGCACCTCAGCCGCGTGTTGCGGATGCAGGTCGGCGACAGCCTGATCCTGTTCGATGGCAGCGGCGGCCAGTACCCGGCCAGCATCCACGCGATCGGGCGCACTGTGGTGACTGCCACCACCGGCAGCCATGAAGCGATCGAGCGCGAGTCCGGCCTGCACCTGCAGTTGGGAATCGCCATCTCCCGCGGCGACCGGATGGACTGGGTGGTGCAGAAAGCGACCGAGCTGGGCGTCAGCTCGATTGCGCCCCTGGCAACCGAGCGCACGGAGGTGAGGCTCGGCGGCGAGCGCACCGACAAGAAATTGCGCCACTGGCAGCAGGTCGCGAGCAGCGCCTGCGAGCAGTGCGGGCGCAACCGGCTGCCGGAAATCCTGGCCCCGCAGGACCTCGGGCTGTGGCTGGGCAGTGTGCAGGCGGACGTCCGCCTGGTGCTGCATCACACGGCGGTCAATTCGGACCCCGGGATGAGCGTTCCCGCCAGCGCAGCCCTGCTGGTCGGCCCGGAAGGCGGCCTGACCCCCGCGGAAATCAGCGCCGCCGGCCTGGCCGGTTTCAGCTCACTGCAGTTGGGCCCGCGGGTGTTGCGCACCGAGACCGCGCCGCTGGCCGCAATCGCGATCCTGCAGGCGCGCTGGGGTGACATGGGTGCAACCGGCGCGCGCGCGGAGGCAGAGGCAAAAGGGTGGGACTAGGCGCTGGCGACCGATTGCCGCCGCAGCCACCGGGCGTGACTCCATTCAAGGAAATGCCCCACCGCGTTGACGCTGTGGTCGGTGCGCACCGAGTGGAATATCTCGAATGCGTGCTGCGCGCCGGGCAGCTCCGCGTAGGCCACCGGCTCGGCGGCCACCGCCTGCAGGGCCGAGACAAAGGTGCGAGCCTCCTCCACCCAGACCAGTGAATCATGGGTCCCCTGGATCACGAACATGGGCGGTGCCCCGGCGCTGATGTGGTCCAGCGGCGACGCGGCCTCCCACAGGGGGCGGTTCTCCTGCAGAGTGCACTGCATTACCCGGCCTTCCAGCATCTGTTGCATGGACATCTCCGGGCGGATCCCGGAGCGATCGAGGAAGTCATAGACACCGTAGAACGGCACCGCCGCCTGCAGGGTGGTATCCACCTGTTCGAAGCCCGGCTGCCACTCCCGGCGGTTGGGTGTGAGTGCCGCCAGGGAGCTCAGGTGGCCGCCGGCGGAGCCGCCGGTTATGGCGATAAAATCCGGGTTGCCGCCGTATTCGGCGATGTGTTCCCGGATCCAGGCAATCGCTTTTTTCACATCGATGATGTGGGCGGGGAACGCCGCCTTTGGACTCAGGCGATAGTTGATCGCGACGCACAGCCAACCCCGCTGGGCCATGTGATACATCAGCGGCAGCGCCTGCTGCTCCTTCTCGCCAATCATCCAGGCGCCGCCATGGACCTGCAGTAACACGGGAAACCCGCCATCCCGCGGCTCCAGGGGGTGGTAGATATCCAGCAGGTTGCGCTTGCCCGCATCGGCATAGCTGATATGGCTATGCTTGCGCACACCCTCGCGCTTGAAATGAAACGGCCGCATCCAGTGGCGGGCTTCGATGTGGTCCACCAGCAGGCGCTGCCGTTCCAGGGGAATCCCCGCCCGATAGTCAGGCCCGAGGGCGCGCCGCAGCGCGGCGCCCAGGTGGCGGGGCGTGTCCATGGCCTGGCAGTGAAGGTAGACGAGGCCGAGCCAGGACAGGCTGAAGACACCCAGCGCCGCCTGGGCCAGCGGCTCGGACAGGCCGCCGCCGAAGGCGAGCAGCGCGGTGATCGCCAGTTGCCAGACCAGGTGAATCAGGGCCAGTTCGCCCGTCAGCCACGCCGCGAAAAAATACAGGGGCGCGAGCCAGTAAAGCTTGCGCGCCTGTACCACGGCGCTCAGCGTGCAGAGCGCGCTCACCACCGCCACAAAAAAATAGATGCCCGCCCAACTCATGTCGCTTTCCGTCCACCGTAATTACGCTCGCGGCAGGTATTCTAATGCAGTTTCGGATAGGCGTTGTCCGAATTATCAAACCAAAGTACGCGCTTGCGCACGCCGGCGCCTTTGCGTAAGTTAGGCTCCCGACAGAATCCCTCCAGGCGATCAGGAAAGGCCATGACATTGAAGCTGGGCGTGGTGATGGACCCTATCGCCGACATCAACTACAAAAAGGACAGTACCCTCGCCATGTTGTGGGCTGCGGAGGCCAGGGATTGGCAGCTCTTTTACATGGAACAGCAGGACCTCTACCTCGAGCAGGGGGTGGCCAGGGCGAGCATGGCCCCGCTGAAAGTATTTCACGATCCGCAGAGCTGGTACGCGCTGGGCGAACGCCAGGACCGCGACCTCGCGGAGCTCGACGTCATCCTGATGCGCAAGGACCCGCCCTTCGACAACGAATACGTCTACACGACCTACATACTGGAAGAGGCGGAGCGCCAGGGCGCGCTCGTGGTCAACCGCTGCGAGAGCCTGCGCGACTGCAACGAGAAAGTCTTTGCCACCCGCTTCCCGCAGTGCTGCCCGCCGGTACTGGTAAGCGCGGACCGCAAGCGCCTGCGCGCCTTTCACCAACAGCACCGGGATGTGATCTTCAAACCCCTCGACGGGATGGGCGGCACCGGCATATTCCGGGTCAGGCAGGACGATCCCAATGTCAGCGTCATCCTGGAAATGCTCACCGGGCATGGGCGCCAGACCATCATGGCGCAGCGCTTTATCCCGGAGATAGTGGCGGGCGACAAACGCATCCTGGTGATCAACGGCGAGGCGGTACCCTATTGCCTGGCCCGTGTCCCCGAGGTGGGTGAAACCCGGGGCAACCTGGCCGCCGGTGGCGCGGGCCGGCCCCAGCCCCTGTCCGAGCGGGACCACTGGATCGCCGCCCAGGTGGGCCCCACGCTGCGAGAGCTGGGCCTGTTGTTCGTAGGCCTGGATATCATTGGTGACTACCTCACCGAGATCAATGTCACCAGCCCGACCTGCATCCGCGAGATCGACGACGGCTACAACCTGGACATCGGCGGGCAGCTCATGGATTGCATCGCACAGGTGCTGGAACAGCGGCGCTGACAGCGACCGGTAAACGCGGCTAAACTGCGCCCATGTACTACCTCGAAGCGGGTTACGGTAAACACCGTCGGTTGCGCAACGCCGTGTTGCTGGCGGTCGCAGTGCATGCCGCCCTGTTGCTGGGTGTCGCTTTCAAGCCTGATTCAGATTCCTACCAGACGCCGCAGATAGAGGTCACCCTGGCCACCAGGCCCGGTGCACGCCCCGACGAGGCGCGCCATCTCGCCCAGGCCGACCAGCAGGGCAGTGGCGAAGCGGCGGATGTCGACCTCCTGACCAGTCCCGACAACGCACTCTCCAGCGAAGGCGACGCCGGGCCGCAGGCGCTGCTGGAACCCCGGGAGGCCGCCACCGAACCGAGCACGAAGGCGGTTACCACCAGCGCCGCGGCCCGGCTGGTCACTGCCGCCGAAGAGCAGGAACAGGAGCAGTTGGCCCTGCCGGGAGTGAGCCCCGAGGTCGATAAACTGACCAGGGAGCTGGCCACCCTCGAGGCGCAGCTCGACGAGGAGAGCCGCAACTATGCCCGCATGCCGCGGGTCAGGCGCCTGACAGGGGTCTCGACGCAGCAGTCGGTGGATGCGGCCTACCTGCTGGACTGGCAGCGCCGGGCCGAGGCGGTCGGCAATAAATACTATCCGGAGGCCTCGGTGCGCTACGGCCTTTACGGCAGCCTGCGCCTGCTGGCGGTGATCCGCTATGACGGCAGCCTGGAGGACATACGGGTGTTGTCCTCATCAGGTTATGCGGTGCTGGACGAGGCCGCTGTCAAGACCGTGCGCATGGCCGCGCCCTATGCCCCGTTCCCGCCCCAGCTGAGAGCCACAACCGACAAACTCGAGATCATCCGCACGTGGACATATGGGGATAAAGGGCTAAGCTCAAACTAGCCGCGATGCGCTGCGGCGCGTCGCCAACACGGCCCGGGAGGAACATTTCGAACCATGTCAGGAAGATTTTCCGTCAATGCCGCCAGGAGCAGCGACTCCCTGCGCGACCACTTCCTGCTGGCGATGCCGACGCTGTCCTCCGGCATTTTTGCCCAGAGTATTACCTACATCTGCGAGCACGGGGAGAGCGGCGCCATGGGCATCGTCATCAACCAGCCCCTGGACCTGTCGGTAGCGGAAGTCTTTGAGCACCTGGGTATCAAGCCCGGGCAGGGCTTCAGCGAACAGGCGGTCATGGCGGGCGGCCCGGTGCAAATCGACCATGGCTTCGTGCTGCACCGCAACTGCGCCTCAAGCTGGGAATCGAGCCTGAAGGTCACGCCCCGCATCACCCTGACCACTTCCTGCGATGTCCTGCGGGCCATCGCCGAAGGCAAGGGGCCCGCAGACTACCTGATCGCCCTGGGCTACGCCGGCTGGGCCGCGGGGCAGCTGGAACAGGAACTGGCCGAAAACAGCTGGCTCACCCTGCCTGCCGACGAAACCATTATCTTCCAAACCCCACCCCGGCAGCGGCTCAGCGCCGCCGCCGCCCTGCTGGGTTTCGACATCAACCTGATCTCGGGTGCAGCGGGGCACGCCTGAGGGCACTGTGAATGCCCGTATCCGCTCAGTGCTGGCCTTCGACTTCGGCTTGGTCCAGATCGGCGTGGCCGTGGGCAACACCCTGCTGCGCTCCACCCAGCCGCTGGCGATACTCCGGGCCAGGGAGGGGGTACCCGACTGGCAGGCGCTCGAGCAACTGGTGAGGGATTGGCAGCCGGACCTGCTGCTGGTCGGCGACCCGCTCAACATGGATGGCAGCGACAGTGAACTGTGCGAGCGGGCCCGGAAATTCGCCCGGCGCCTGCACGGCCGCCTGGGCCTGCCGGTGACAATGGTTGACGAGCGACTGACCAGCTTCGAGGCGAAGCAGGTCAGCAGGGAACAGGGTCACAGGGGCAACTACAAGCGCCGACCCATCGACAGCCAGGCGGCAGAACTGGTGCTGCAAAGCTGGCTGAACGACCTGGAATAGCCCTGAGTACTAGCGCCGGACGAACTTGCCCGGGTCCGGGGTCTCGTAAGAGAGGCCGAGCTCATCCCGGCTGGTTTTGGCACCAGGCAAGGTCTTGTCGAACAGCTTGATCTGCAGGCGCACATCGTTGGCCGAGTCGGCGTAGCGCAACGCGTCTTCCTTGCTGATGATGCCAGTCTTGTAGGCCTTGACCAGGGACTGGTCCAGGGTCTGCATACCCAGTTCGGTGGACTTCGCCATCAGGTCCTTGATCAGGTGCACCTCGCCCTTGCGGATGTAATCGGCCACCAGGGGAGTGTTGAGCAGCACCTCCACCACCGGCGCCCGACCATTGCCATCCTTGCGCGGCAACAATTGCTGGGCCACCATCGACTTCAGGTTGAGGGACAGGTCCATCCACACCTGGTTGTGCAGCTCGGCGGGGAAAAAGCTCTGGATCCGGTCCAGCGCCTGGTTGGCGTTATTGGCGTGCAGGGTACACAGGCAGAGGTGACCAGTCTCCGCGAAGGTCAGGGCCTGGGCCATGGTTTCAGCCGAACGCACCTCGCCGATCATGATGACATCCGGCGCCTGGCGCAGGGTATTCTTCAGCGCCACGTCGAAGGACTCCGTATCCATCCCCACTTCCCGCTGGGTGACGATGCAGTTGCCGTGTTCATGGATAAACTCGATGGGGTCTTCAATGCTGATGATATGGCCGTGGCTGTGCTGGTTGCGATAACCCACCATCGCCGCCAGCGAGGTGGTTTTACCGGTTCCGGTCGCACCTACGAATATGACCAGGCCGCGCTTGGTCATGGCCAGTTCCTTGATGATGTCGGGCAGCCCCAGCTCGTCTATCGAGGGTATCCTGGTCTGGATGCGTCGCACCACCAGGCCGCATTTGCCGCGCTGTACGAAAGCGCTGGCGCGGAACCGGCCCAGGTTCTCGTAGCTCAGGGCATAGTTGCACTCGTGATGCTGCAGGAAGGTCTGTTGCTGGTCCTCCCGCATGGTGGACAGCACCAGTTCCC
>JBFZEF010000345.1:0-3173 GCA_041307045.1 Halioglobus sp. | reverse complement strand
CGGAATTGTCGACGCCGATGATCCGGCAGTCCTGCGGCAGGATGTGCTGGCGCATGGCCAGGGTCGAGGCTCCCAGCGAGCAGCCCAGGTCGTACAGCGTGCTGCCGGGAGTTGCGTAGCGCCCCGCCAGCAGGCCGGTCATGGCGACGATGGTGGCGTAGCCCGGGACCGAGCGCCTGATCATATCCGGGAACACCTGCGCCACGCTCTCGTCGAAACTGAACAGTGCCACGCCAGTCACCGGGTCCGCGAGGGAATCGCTGCCCTGGTTGGCATGAGGGGTGGCGTAGAGAGTGTCGCGCGAGTCGGTCAAGTCGGTCACGAGTGAGGGCAAATGGGGGCCCGGCGGGCCTGTTCGCGGTGCTGGAAGCGGGGAATTCTAGCATGAAATATTAAACCCGCAGTTGGGGGTTTTACTGTATTCGGGCCTCATTACAGCCCACAATGGGTTCTGGCTCGCAACGTAAATGAGGGAGCATATGGTTTTGGCACCCGACACTCGCGCGCGGGATCTGCGCCCGCCCCTGTTGCGCCACAGTGTGCTGGAGTTCGGCCGCGTGGTACTCGAAATGAGCAGTACCGCCCTGTTGGCCCCGGTGCTCAGGACCCTGCCGCGGGGCGATGGGCACACCATCATGACCATCCCGGGTTTCATGGGTGCGGATGGCTCGACCTCACGTCTGCGCAAATTCCTGACCGAGCGCGGCTACAAGGCCATCCCCTGGGGTCTCGGCCGCAATGGCGCCGAGGTGCGCCCGGCCAGCCTCGATGAGTTCCTGGAGCACCGGCACCAGACCGAAAACCTGATAGCCGAAAAACTGGAAGCCGAGTTCATCGCCACCGGCCGCAAGCTGAGCCTGATCGGCTGGAGCCTGGGGGGCTTGTATTCAGTGGCGCTGGCCCACCGCTTTCCCCAGTGGGTGCGCCAGGTGATCACCCTGGGCACGCCCTACGGGGATCCCCGCGGCACCTCGATCTACAAGCTGATGGGTCGGGTCTACAACGACAGGGTGGCGGTGGATGAGGCGGCGCTGGCCCGCTGGGTGGCTTATACCTACAGCGGCGGTGAATTGCGGGTGCCGGTGCTGGCCCTGTACAGCGAATCGGACGGCATCGTGGGGGCGGGCATCGCCCGCTGCGAGGGCGACCCCCGCTACGTCACCAACATGGCGGTGATGGCCAGCCACGTGGGGTTTCCCTTCAATCCGCTGGTATTTGCGGTAATCGGCAATTACCTGGTGGAACCGCACGAGCGCTGGGCCCTGTGCCGGAGTGACTACATCAGGCCGTTCGTGCGCACTGTCGGGGAATAGGCCGGAGGACAGGCGCTAGTTGGCGCTGCGCACCAGGTGGGCGTCTTCAACGCGGCGCGTGCGGCGGGTGTGGGGTCGCAGGCGGGCAAACGGCTCCAGGTTGTCACCGGGATCGCTGGCAGTCGAACGCGCACCGGAAAATTTGATACTTCCCAGGAAAGCCACCAGGCTAGGCCGGTTCTGATCCAGTCTTTTCATTTCAAGCTCTAGTAATTCGTTACGGAAACCGGCTCTATTGTACGAGCCCTGCAGGACTGGCGGGCGTGAAAACTGCGCCTTTTTCCTGTGCAAAATGCCCGTGTGCGGCCCCCTCAGCCCGTCTTGCCTGCCAGCAACGGCAGCACGGCCGCAAGCTCAGGCTTGTTCGCCCGCATCTCCTCCAGGCTCAGGCCCTCGAGTTCGTGGGGAAACACCAGCCAGTCGGCGGTCTCGTGCAGGAAATAGTCAGGGTTGCGTCCACTGCGGTTATTGCCCGGCTTGAACCAGGGCGTGGCGATACGGACCTCGGGTGTCTGCGCTCCGCAGGCCCGGCCCAACTCGGTGACGACCTGCTGCAGCGACAGGCCGGAGTCGTAGACATCGTCCACCAGCAGCAGGCGATCGTGCCGGCCGAGTCGATCGACCAGGTATTGAAGGCCATCCACCCGTATGCTCTGGTCCCGCTGGCCAATACCCGAGTAGGAACTGGTGCGAATCGCGGCGTGGTCGGTCTCGACGCCCAGCACCCGCAACAGTTCGTGTACCGCGATGGCCACTGGCGTGCCGCCGCGCCACACCCCGACCACACAGTTGGGTCGGTAACCGCTGCTGAACACCGCCGCGGCCAGCGCGAACGCATCCGCCAGCAGTTGTTGTGGGGAGATGTATTGTTTGTCCATGCCTAGGCCCCGGGCCGGTTGCGCTGCCGGGTGCAGATTAGCACAGGGCGCCGGGCGGTGGTCGGGGTGTTGCCCGGCCGCTATAATCGCGCCTCGCTTGCAAGAGGCAGACCATGAAACCCGCCGGATACCCCCTTGAGCCCGCCCACCTGTGGGAGCATTTCTACCAGATCACCCGGATACCCCGACCTTCCAAACAGGAGGCGGCCGTGCGCCAGTACGCGATCGACCTGGCCTCCCGGGGCGGCCATGCCTGGCGCATGGACGCGGCCGGCAACCTCGCGATAACGATCGCCGCCAGTGCGGGCAGGGCGGACCGCCCCGGCGTGATTATCCAGAATCACCTGGACATGGTGACCGTAAAAACCTCCGACAAGGAGCATGACTTCACCCGCCAGCCCCTGAGCCTCACGGTGGCGGATGGCTGGTTGCAGGCCGACCGCACGACCCTCGGGGCCGATAACGGGGTGGGCTGTGCCGCGGCGCTGGCGCTGATGACCGACACCAGCGCGATCCACCCGCCGCTGCAGCTGCTGTTCACGGTGGATGAGGAGACGGGGCTGGGCGGCGCGCTCAATCTCGACCCGGCGCTGCTGTCCGGCAGCCTGATGCTGAACCTGGATACCGAGGACTGGCACGAATTGTTCGTGGGTTGCGCCGGGGCCGGTGGCTGGGAACTGAGCCGGTCTTTCCCGATGGAACAACCGCCCGCGGCGGTGGAGCACTGGGAGTTGTCGCTCAAGGGGCTGGCAGGCGGGCATTCGGGCATCCAGATCCACCAGCAACTGGGCAATGCCATCAAGCTGCTGGGGCAGTGCCTGGCGGACGTGCCGGGGGTGCAGCTGGCGCGCCTGGAGACCGGGGTGGCGCACAATGTCATTCCCCGTGAGGGCGCCCTGGCTTTTGCCTGTCCCGTCGGTGGCGGGGCGCGGCTGCAGCAGCGCTTGCCGCAGCTGCGGGAGCAGTGGCTGGGCTATCTGCC
>JBFZEF010000339.1:0-3155 GCA_041307045.1 Halioglobus sp. | reverse complement strand
GCGGGCGCGCGGAACTGACCGGCGAGCGCACATGGAGAAAGTGGATGTCGAGTCCGTCGATGGTGGTCATGAACTGTGCGAAGGCATTGATCCGCGTCTCGGCCCGCCGCCAGTCGTAACGCTCGGCCCAGTAGTCGCGGACCTGCCTCATGTAAGCCAGCGGTACGCCCTGGCTCCAGTCGTCGGGGGTCTCCTTATCCGGGAAGCGCGTGAGTGCCAGCCGCGCCTGCAGGTCGGCAATGCTCTTCTCGGGAATGTCGATCCTGAAGGGGCGAATATCGTTCATCTGTCGTTGCTCCGATTAACTGGCCAGAAGTATATCTGCCGCCCGGCATTGCAACCAGTATGACACCCGGTTCGATGTGCTGACATCAGCATGTCTCTTCGATGCGGCATCAGCTTACGTTTGTGCGCGCAGCACATCCGCTGATATCGGTTGCAGCTTCCGCAGATGATGCTTTAATTGGGGTAGACCCCGCTTGGCGTGCGGGCATCGATACCTTCAATAACTCAACAACCGCCATTGCCATTCCGAGGATGTAAACATATGAGACCCGATACCCTGCCCGATCTGGTTGCCCTGCGGGCTGCTGAAACCCCCGATAAAATCTGGTTGCGCGACGTGCATGAGCACGGTTCCGAGGATTACAGCTGGTGCCAGGCCCATGAGCAGATTTGCGCCATCGGCGCCATGCTGGAACAGCGCTATGGAGCCGGCGAAAAGATGGTGGTGCTGTCCCGCAACCGGGCGCACTGGGTCATGGCGGACCTGGCGATTATCGCCTCGGGTAATGTGACCGTGAGTATGTTCACCACCCTGCAGGCTCCCACTGCCGAGTATATCTTCCAGCTGACCGAGGCCCGGGTGATATTTGTCGGCGAGACCAGCAACTGGGAGAAACTGGTACCGGTGCTTCCCAGGGATATTCTCGTGGTAGCCCTGCCGGGGGTGACACTGGAGCATCCGCACGAACGCTGGGAGGACCTGTTGGCCCGCTATGGCGGCCAGACTCCCGCATACCAGTGTCAACCCGATGACATGATCTCGCTGGTATTCACCTCGGGCACGACCGGTATGCCCAAGGGCGTGATCCAGACGCACGACAGCAACCTCATCCCGATCCGGCGCTTCACCGATACCTTCGGCATCTCACAAAGCCCGCGCTATTTCTCCTACCTGCCCCTGTCGCATATCGCGGAGCGCCAGATAGTCGAGTTTTCGTCCATCGTCCTCGGTGGGGAGATCTATTTCAATGAGTCGCTGGACACCCTGCCGCGCGACCTGCAGCGCGCTCGCCCCCAGGTATTCTTTGGCCCGCCCCGTATCTGGGAGCAATTGCAGCAGGCCGTCATCGGCAAGTTTGGCGGCAAGGACGCCCTGGCCGCCGCGCAGGCACAGGACAAGGCAGGTATAGGGCAGCTGGTGCTGGGAGGGCTGGGGCTGAACGAGGTGGAGTACTGCCTCACCGCAGCGGCACCGACGCCTCCGGCCCTCATTCACTGGTGGGAAGATCTGGGCCTGACGCTGATGGAGGGCTTCGGGCAAACGGAGGCCATGGGCCTGATTCTCTCCAGTCACGAGCAGCGGCGGGTGGGCTCCATTGGCAAGCCCATCGGTGAAGTCGAGTACAAGATCACCGATGAGGGGGAGCTTGCGATCCGGGCCGACGGCTGCACCCCTGGCTATTACAGGCAACCGGACAAGACCGCCGAGCTGATCCGCGACGGCTGGCTGCACACCGGGGACAAGGTGCGGGTGGACGATGACGGGTTCATCTTCATTACCGGGCGGGTCAAGGACTATTTCAAGACCATACAGGGCAAGTTTGTGGCGCCGCCGCCCATAGAGGGTGCGTTTGCGAAAAACCTCCACACCGAACAACAGTGCCTGCTGGGGCGAGGCTTTTCCAAGACCGTCATGGTGGCGGTCCTCACGGAGGAAGCGCGCAGGGCCGCGCAGGGCGAGGTCGAGTCCTCAGTGCTGGCGACTATTCGCGAGATCAATGAGGCGATCGAGAAGCACGCTCGCATTGGCGCCGTAATTCTCACCCGGGAGCCCTGGAGCATCGAGAATGAGGTGCTCACGCCCACCCTTAAGATGCGGCGCGAAAAAGTAGAGGAGCGTTTTGGCGAAATCGCGGAAGAACTGGCGCGGCGCGCCGCCGAGGAAAGGGAGGTGTTGCTGCACTGGCACTGACGGTTACCGGCGCAGGCCTGGCAGTGGCTTTTCAGCAGTGTATGTCAAGTCACCGGCTTCGACTGCTGCAGCCGGTTAACTCTTGTGAAAGCGCGCTCGAAGGGCTTGTGGATCCACACGGGAAACAGGCGCTTGAGCAATTCCAGCGAATAGGCGTCCGGGCCAATCAACTGCCGCATCCGATTGGCCTTGACCGCTTTGACAACTTTTCTGGCAAGCGCGTCCGGTGACCTGCCGAAGCGGTCAACCAGCGCGGCCATTTTTCTGGTTTCCTCATCGGCGCCGGACTTTGCCATGGCTGCGTTCAGGATATTGGTTCTGATTGCGCCGGGATGAATACTGGTCACGCCAATGTTGTGACAGGCCAGCTCCACGCGCAACGCCTCGCTCAATGATTTGACTGCCGCCTTCGAGGTCGAATACGAGCTCTGGTTGGGAAAGGCAAGAAACCCTGCCATGCTCGATGTGTTGATGATATGACCCTCTCCCTGCTTTTTGAGGTAGGGCAGGAAAAAGTGGCAGCCATAAATCACACCCCATAGATTGACACCCAACAGAACGTCAAAATCAGCCAGGGTATGAGCCTCGAAACTCTTGTTCACGGTGATACCGGCGTTATTGAAGAGCAGGTGGATGGCTCCATGTACCTGCTCGATTTCAGCGGGCAAGCTGGCCATACGTTCACGATTGGCCACGTTCACGACATGCACGCTGCAACGGCCGGCGGCAGACGCCAACAACTGTTGTGTTTCAAGCAGTGCGGGTTCATTGATATCACACAGGGCAATACGGCAGCCCTCGGCGGCGAAGGCCTGCGCCAGTGCACGTCCAATGCCGCTGCCCGCACCGGTGATAACCGCGACTTTACCCTTGAGACTTTTCACTGCGTTCTCCTGTGGAGTTCTCAGTCCAGATAACGCGCCCTGAGACCGGCCTTGAATGCCGCTGTGTCCAGGCC
>JBFZEF010000338.1:0-4049 GCA_041307045.1 Halioglobus sp. | reverse complement strand
GGCCTGACATCCGCGAGCCCTATACCATTGTCATGCCGCGCACCGCGCACGGCTCCATCGACAAGGCGGCGCATTTCCTGGGGCTGCAGATGCGACGGGTGCCGGTCGGACCGGATCTGCGCGCCGATATCGCGGCGCTGGAGGCGGCCATTGACGACCATACCCTGATGCTGGTCGGCTCGGCGCCCAGTTGGGGCCTGGGGCTGGTGGACCCGATAGCGGAGATCGCGCGTATTGCCGCCCCCCGGCGGTTGTGGGTGCATGTCGATGCCTGCGTGGGCGGCTTTCTGCTGCCCTTCATGGAGCGTCTGGGGGAGACTATTCCCACGTTCGACTTCCGGGTCCCGGGTGTCAATTCGATTTCCGCCGACCTGCACAAGCACGGTTTTGCCGCCAAGCCGGCCTCGACCGTGTCCTTCTGCACTGGGGAATTGGCGCAGCACCACTGGACCGGAACGGTCATCGATGACTGGCAGTCCCCCGGTTACCACAGCCAGGGCGTGCTCGGCAGTCGGCCCGCCTCGGCGCTGGCCGCCGCCTGGGCCGTCATTCACTACCTGGGTGCGGAGGGCTATCTGCGCATAACGGAGCAGACCCTCGCCCTCAAGCGCTACATGGTGACGCGCATTGAGGCCATCGAGGATTTCCGTGTACTCCCCAACGAATGCATGTTGATTCCCTTTCGCTCCGAGACCCTGGAGATGCCGGCGGTGCTGGGCGGCATGGTGGAGCGTGGCTATTTCCCCTGGGGAACCTTCGACCCGATGTATGTGCACCCATCCGCGGAGCCGGTCGAGCAGGCGGTCGCCGATGCGCTGCTCGACGATATCGCCGACATCGCAGGCGGCGTGCGGTCGGGCTGCATCACCGCAACCGCCCTGGCGAAGTACGTGTAGGCGTCGCAGCCCCAGGGTATTTAAAGCAATCGACAATAAGAGGTGAAGCAATCATGAATCAAGCACCATTCGCAAAGCACCTGGCCACTCTGCTTGCGGTTGTTGGGGCCATTACCAGCGCCGCGGCACTGGCGCAATTGGAAGAGGTGGTCGTCACCGCCCAAAAGCGCGAGCAATCCCTGCAGGACGTACCCATCGCAGTTTCCGCCTTCAGTGCGACCACACTGGAAGAGGCCGGAGTGACAACCGTGGCGGACCTCGCACAGCTGGTGCCCGCGCTGGAAGTCCAGGGCAGCGACAGTGTGGTCGCGAGCAGTTTCAGGATTCGCCGGGTGGGAAACTTCGGTAACATCCCGGACTTCGAACCCGCGGTGGCGGTGTTTATAGATGGCGCATTCCGCTCCCGCTCGGTTTTTGGCGCGACTGAGTTGTTCGACCTGGAGCGCGTGGAAGTGCTACGGGGACCGCAAGGCACACTGTACGGAAAAAACTCGACCGCAGGGGTGATCGGTATCTACACCGCGAAGCCGGCCGAGGAGATGCAACTGCGGGGCGCGCTGACCGGGGGCGTGATCGAGGGTGGCGCCGGCGATGCCGCGATGTATGATTTCACCGGCGGCATCAGCGGCCCTCTTACCGACACCCTGGGCGCCAGTCTCGGCCTGTCCTATGCCTATAACGAGCATCTCCAGGACGAGGCGATCGTGGGTGGCGCGCCAGATTCGAACCAGCTCGATCGCTACTCGCTCCGCGGCCAGCTCAACTGGCAGGCATCCGACCGCCTGTCCCTGCGCGCGATCGCCGGCGTAGTGCAACAGCCCAACAACGACGCCATTTCCAATGATTACTATTACGACCCGCAGGGCTACATCGCCGGCTTCGTGCTGCCGACCCTGCAGGAGGCGGGTGTCAGCCAGGTATGTACGGACAACGATCCGAAGAACCACACAGGCTGTAACCGACGCCCGGTGGAGACCGACCTGGATGCCAGCGACGCCACCCTGTTGCTGACCTACGCCATGGACAACGGCTGGACGATCGACTCAATTACCTCGGGCGACTATCTCAAATTCAAGGGGACCCAGGAGGATGCGGCGCAAATCATGGCGCCGGTGCTGATTTTTCAGGATACCCAGGAGAACACCGCCTGGCAGCAGGAGCTGCGGCTGACCTCCGCGGGCGGCGAGACCCTCGACTGGATGACAGGCCTGTTCTTCTACGACGCCACGTTCAAGCGCGGCGATGACGGCAACCGGCCGCTATTTCGTTACGATTCACTCAGCGACGACCCCACTGTGGCCGCGGTCAACCAGGCTCTGCTCGAGACGCCCTTCCCGCTGCCTTTTGCCACTCGGGGGCAGGTGGGCTACCTCGACTCCCGGCAGGATACGGAGTACCTGGCGATGTTCGGGCAGCTGACCTGGGCTGTCACGGACGCCTTCTCTGTCACCGGCGGCGCCCGCTGGCAGCGCGAGGAAAAGCGAGCGGATATCTATCAGTCCGTCAACGACCCCTCGCCCAGCCTCATATCCCTGCTGTTGAGCCCCGCGGAAGTGAGCGCGGGCAACCTTAGCCGAGACCCGGACGAGGTGACCTGGTCGCTGAGCCCCCAGTGGTTTCTTTCCGACGGAACCATGCTCTACCTGGCGGCCTCCCACGGCTGGAAATCCGGCGGCTACAACACCGGCTTCGGCGCGCTATCGATAGCGGACCGGGAGTTCCAGGACGAAGATGTCATGAATTACGAGGGTGGCGTAAAGGCACAGTTGCTGGATGACTCGTTGCGCCTCTCATTGAGCGCTTTCTATACTGAGTACGAGCACTATCAGGACGCCGCGTTTGTGGGCGGCCAGTTCACCGTTGGCAATGCCCAGAAGGCGACGACCCAGGGTGTTGAGGCGGAAAGTACGCTGCTGCTTGGGCCCCATTTCACCGTCGATGCCGCCGTGTCCTACGCGGATTTCAAGTATGACGAGTACAGCAACGGACAGTGCTACCCGGGCCGGGAGCCCGACAGCCCCGCGGACCCGACCGCCTGCGACCTGAGTGGTGAACACCCGATCGACGCGCCCGAGTGGAAGACGCACCTGGGCATCGTCTATACACTGCCGGTGCGCTTCGGAGAACTCTACTCCCGGCTCGACTGGTCCTGGACCGATGACTACAACACCACGACCTCCGCCGACCCCCGCTGGGTGCAGTCGTCCTACAGCTGGACCAACCTGCGCCTGGGCGCCCGCTGGGCGGATTACGACCTCGCGCTGTGGGCTGAGAACCTGGCGGATGCCCAGGTGGCGACGATCGAGGGAGTGGCCAACATCTACACCGGTGACAATTCGGTGCAGAGCTACCTCGCCCAGCCGCGCTCCTACGGGATTACACTCCGGGCGGATTTCTGAAAAGTCTCACGGCAGGATAACCGTGGACCCTGTTGTCTTGCGCCCCTCCAGGTCGATGTGGGCCTGGCGCAAGGCGGAGCTGAAGGCGGGGCAGAGGTGGGTGGAGCTGGTCTATTGAGCCATTCGGATCATCGCGGTATCAGGCCCGGTAGGTGAACGAACTTGCGTAGCAAAGAAGCGTTGCACCCGTCGCTTCCGTTTCATTAACCCGACGGTCCGGTCCGGGCCTGTTCAGCGTTGCCGTGGAGAAAGTTCATGACAACCGTCTCGATATTACACAGATAGGCGTCGTCCTCCAGCCATCCGGGCCGCTCCTCCAGTGCCGCCGCCAGCAGGCGCTCGATGATGTTGGCGGTCAGGAAGGCCGCCTGCTCCAGGTCGGGGGGAATGATCTCGGACCGGTACTGCCTGAACAGGTCCGGCAACCATTGGTCCCAGGACGGCTGCAGATAGACCTGGGTCATATGGGTTTCGACCTTTGAATGGAAATCAAAGAAATCGTAATACGCCCGGTAGAACTCGCCGTGCAGGCGCAGGTAACGCAGGTGCAACTCGGCGGTGACGCGAATCAGTTCGCGCAGCGTGCCGCGCAGGGACACGTTGACCTGTGCTGTCACCCTGGGCGTCGTTTCGCGACATATCTGGTCCGTAGAAGCGGCAATCTCCGCCGCAAAGAGATTGGCCAGTATGGCTTCCTTATTGGGAAAATACTGGTACAGGGAGCCGATCGTCACCCCGGCGACATCCGCTATCC
>JBFZEF010000334.1:0-6995 GCA_041307045.1 Halioglobus sp. | reverse complement strand
GGGATAAGTGTCGATACCAGCCCAACCGATTACGCTGTGATTGGCGATGGCTCGAACGGCGGCCCCGACCCCGCCCCGGACAGCCCTATGCCCTATCTCAATATCTTCACCTTGCCAACCGACGGCGAGCTCGGTGGCCTGGCAAGCGGCACCGAGCAGTACTACTCCTTCGACTACGCCAATGTGCATATCGTCAGCCTGGACTCCCAGCTGGCCATCCGCGATACGGAAAGTCGCGCCGCCATGCTGCAGTGGCTGAAAGACGACCTCTCGGCCAACGCTCTGGACTGGACCATCGTGATTTTCCATCACCCGCCCTACACCAAGGGCAGCCACGATTCCGATAGTGAGCTCGCAGGTATCGACCAACCGATTTTCGCCATCCGCGAGGAGTTCACGCCGGTATTCGAACAATACGGTGTGGACCTGGCGTACGCCGGCCACAGCCATATCTACGAGCGCTCCTACTACCTGAATGGCCATACCGGCCTGTCAGATACGTTTGATCCCGCGACAATGGCCGAGCTCAACGACGCTGGCGCACCGTCCAGCGGCCAGGGGGCAGAAGCCTACACCCAGATCGCCCGCAATGGCACTGACGACAAGGTGGTGTACACGGTGGCCGGCAACGGCGGTAAGCTCTCCGGCACCAGCCAGGGCTACCCCCACCCCGCTCACTTTCTGAGCCAGCTTCAACTCGGTTCTGTGGTGATCGACCTGGATGCCGAGCGCCTGGAAGCAAGTTTTGTAGACGTCAACGGCGCGGTACTTGACTCGTTTGTTATCACCCGTTGAGCAAGATCGGGGGATGCCAGCCCCTGGCGGCCCCCACTCCTGCTTCTCATGAAGTTTGAATTTTTACCCTGCGCAGCCTGCCTGCTCGCGGCGCTTCTTGCGCAGCCCGGCACCGTCGCGGCTGATGCCGCCATCGCCGAGCGCATAGGCGCACTTTCCCGGCGTATTGAACAGGCGCCGGATGACCAGGCCCTGCTGCTGCGGCGCGCCCGCGCCCACATTGAGAACAACCAGCCGCAACTGGCCCTGGAGGATATCCGCCGCGCCGAGGCTGCGGGAGACCCGGTGCAGGCCGCGTTTATCCACGGGCTGCTGCTGTACCACATGAACGATTACCCGGCGGCCCTGCCATACTTCGACCGCTATCTGAAGGCGTATCCCCTGGACCGTGGCGCTCTCGACCATCGCGCCCGCCTGTTGCGCGACACCGGGGAGAAGCGGCGGGCTCTGGCCGATTATGAAACCCTGCTCGGCCTGAGCGATTCGCTGGACCCGGGCTACTACATAGCTACGGCCCGTCTGATGGCCGACCTTCCGGATCGCGGCGTCGATGAGGCACTCGCCCTGCTGGATGGCAGGATCGCCCGCCAAGGCCCCATAACCCCCCTGCAACGCTATGCGATACAACTTGAAAAGGACCGCGGCAACTACCGGGAAGCGCTCGAACGCATGGCCGCACTCGATGCGAAACTCAAGGCGACACCCGAGTGGCAGGTGGAGGTCGCCGAATTGCTCCTGCTCGATGCAAGGCCTGCGGAAGCCACGCCCTACCTGGCAGTGGCACAGGAACAGCTGGCGTCAGGGCGCATGACCCCGGTGCGGCGCGACCTGCTGACACACACCCATCACCTGCAGGAAGAGGCCCTGCGCGCCGGGATCAGTCCGGGCGCTCCTCGGTAATTGCGCCCGCCTGGGCTACACTCCCCCCTATCGAAGCGGAGGCGCGCGACATGGCCATGAAAATACTGAAGACAGCTCTCGCCCTGGTCGCCGCTATCGCCACTGGCGGCGCGCTGGTCGCCTGGTTCTGGTTCCAGGGACAGCGGGAGCCGTTCACCGGGGCCGCGCTGGAACGCGACCTTGCGCTGCAGGATGAACGCGCGGTCGTCATCCCGCCGCAGCGCCTCGAGCGCCTGTCGGATTCGGCGCCGCAGCCCAACGCCAATCGCAACCTGTACTTCGGCGAACTGCACCTGCACACGGACCAGTCATTTGACGCAGTCCTGTTTGGCAACCGCCTGACTATCGATGACGCCTACCGCTTCGCCCGGGGTGAAAAACTCGTCAGCGGTGGCCTTGAAGTCATGCAACTGTCGCGGCCCCTGGATTTCGTCGCCATCACCGACCACGCCGAGGGCTTCGGCTCCCGCCGCCACTGCGGGCAGAGCGGCCTGCCCCTGAAACTGCAGTTGAATTGCTGGGTTTCCCGCACGCCCAACATGGCGACCTTCAAGTTCCTGCGCAAGTCCGGTAACGGCGGCACCACGAAGCTCGAGCGCGCGAACAGTCCCTATTGCCGGGCGGTCGGCGTGGAGCAGTGCATCGCGGATGCCAAAGCCGACTGGGCGGACTTCATGGCGCTGGCCGACCGGCACAACGAACCGGGCGCATTCACCACCATCAAGGCCTACGAATACTCCCCGACCCTGCCCGACTTCGGCAAATACCACCGCAACGTCTTTTTCCGCGGCAACCAGTTGCCGGACCTTGCCGTCTCCGCCTGGGACGCGCCCACCGAGCTCGACCTGTGGAGAGCGCTGGAACAGGGCTGCGCCGGCGACTGCGAGTTTCTCACCATCCCGCACAACACCAATCGGGCCTGGGGCCTGCCCTACGGCACCACCACCCGCTATGGCGACCCCTATACACCCGCGGACTGGGCGCTGCGCGCGCGCTACGAGCCCATCACCGAAATCTACCAGATCAAGGGCGCCAGCGAGTGCGCCCTCGGCGCCACTGCCACCGACGAGGAGTGCGGCTTCGAGCAGGTGTTTACGCCCTGCCGACCGGGCCAGGAAACCGGCTGCGCCTTTGCCACCGGCTTTGTCCGCGAGGGCCTGAAAATCGGCATGCAGTTGGAGCGCAAAAACGGCGTAAACCCGTTTCGCACCGGCTTCGTCGCCGCCACCGACTCCCACAACGCCAACCCGGGGGATACCGAAGAGTGGGATTTTCGCGGCGCATCCGCGGCGATCAGCGGAACCGCCATCCGGCGCATGGCACACCTCGAGCCCGGCGTCCCCGCGTACCGCTCCCAGCTGACCGCCTACAGCCCCGGCGGCCTGGCCGCCGTGTGGGCGAGCGAAAACACCAGGGATGCCCTGTTCCGGGCCATGCAGGCGAAAGAAACCTACGGCACCAGTGGTACCCGCATCCAGTTGCGCTTTTTTGCCGGCTGGAATTTCGCGGATGACCTGCCTGCCAGCATCGACCCGGTCACCGCGGCCTACGCCGGTGGGGTGCCGATGGGTGGCGAACTGGCCCCTGCCGGTGGCGCCAGCGCGCCGGCCTTCCTGGTCTGGGCCATGGCCGACCCCGAGAGCGCGCCCCTGCAGCGGGTGCAGATGGTCAAGGGCTGGCTGGACGCCGCCGGGGAGAGCCACGAGCAGGTGGTGGATATCGCCTGCGCGGACGGGCTCTCGCCCGATCCGCAGACCGGCCGCTGCCCGGACAACGGCGCCGGCGTGGATTTGTCCAACTGCCAGGTGTCCGCAGGCAAGGGCGCGGCGGAACTGAAGGTGCTGTGGCGCGACCCGCAGTTCGATGCCAGTCTGCCATCCTTCTACTATGTGCGGGTGCTGCAGAACCCGAGCTGTCGCTGGAGTAGTTACGACGCCCTGCGCCTGGGCATCCCGCCCAGCGCCCACGCGGCGCCGGCGATCCAGGAGAGGGCCTGGAGTTCACCGATCTGGTATAAACCCTAGTATCGTATGCCGTTAGGGCGCGCATCGGTTACGCCACTACCTTCGGAAGACGCGATATGACCGAGTCACGGGGCAATTGCCGCAACTGCGATGCGCCGCTGGCGGGCGAATACTGCAGCCACTGCGGTCAGCGCGAACGTGGCACCGATCTCACCCTCGGGCAGTTGGCTGGCGAACTGGCCGACGATCTTTTCAGCTGGGACTCCCGCCTCTGGCGCACCCTGGTGCCCCTGCTGTTTCGGCCGGGCTTCCTGACCGCTGAATTTATCGCCGGTCGCCGGGCCCGCTACGTACCGCCCTTTCGACTCTACCTGATCATCAGCTTCGTCCTGATTCTCGTCGTGACGGCGCTCGCCAGTGGCGACAGCCATGTGGTAATCGTCGAGGGTTTGGTGATTGGCGCTGACACTGGCATCGCTGAAGACCAGCCCAACCCGGCAGCGGCCGGAAAAAATCCCGCCGGCGAGGGCAGCCCCCCATGGCTCCAGGACCTCGACCGTCGCCTGGAAAACAACGCGCGGCGGCTGCAGGACAATCCGGCCGCCCTGATGCAGTCACTGCTGGAATACCTTCCACAGATGATGTTTCTACTGCTGCCGTTTTTCGCCCTGCTGCTGAAGCTCTGCTACCTGCATTCTCCTTATCACTACCTGCAGCACCTGGTGTTCTCCCTGCATTTCCACAGCTGCGCCTACGTGCTCTACCTGGTGGGCGTGGTGGCGCAGGGTTTGCTCGGGGAGCACCTGGCCGGCAATTACCTGCTGTTGCTGTTGCCGCTCTACCTGCCGATTGCGCTGATACGCACTTATGGCTCCAGCGTGCTGGGCGCACTGGGTAAATCCCTGTGTATTCTGTGGATTGATAGTGTTGTTACCTTGGTGGCCTTCAGTTTTCTGGTACTGCTGGCGTTCGCTGTTATGTAGCGTCGTATTCAGGCGCTCCACCTGTCATATTCCGCAAGCGCCGGCCCGGGCTACCCCTTTTGGGGAAAGAAACCGGGTGGTGCGGCCCGCAGGGGCGGGTAAGCTCTTCCCAAACGGCATTTGAAACGGAGGCTTCTTGAGCAACGCGCGACGCAGTGACGATGCGACTGTTTATACCAAATTCCGGTCCGAGCGCTTTACCCAGGAGCACGGCAAGTGGTACTTCTTTACCAGGGAGGGCACCGTGGAAGGCCCATTCGACTATCGGCGTGCCGCCGAGAACAGGCTCGAAGACTATCTGAAGGTAATGAACTCCGGCGTGCTCGAACCGGAGTGCGCACTTTCAATCCTGCCCCACGATCCCGCCTGACGCGATAGCGGCGGCTCTCAATCCAGCAACAGACTCGCCAGGCGCTTGCGGTGATGCTGGGCATCGCCGTACTGCTGCTGGCTCCACTGGGCGCGACGGATGTAGAGCTGTGCATCGCACTCGTAGGTGAACCCCATGCCGCCGTGGAACTGCACCGCGCGATCACCCGCGTAGAGCAGGGTGTCGGTGGCGTGAGCCTTGGCCATACGGCAGGCGATTTCGGCATCCTTGTCCAGCGGGCCTTCCCCGACCAGGGTCGCGGCGTGATAGATAAAGGAGCGGGCTGAATCCACCGCGGTGAGGATATCCACCGTCGGGTGCTTCAGCGCCTGGTAGGATCCGATCAATTTGCCGAACTGCTTGCGGGTTTTCAGGTAATCGACGATGGTGTCCAGACACCTCCCGGCACTGCCGGTCGCTTCGGCGGCAGTGAGCAGGGCGCCCAGCAGGCGCAAGTCACGCAAGGCCGCCATCACGCCCTCGCCCGCAATGATGTTTTCATCCGCCACCACCACGCCGCTGAAATCGACGCTGGCGCTGCGCTTGGTCTGGTCGATCAGGGTGTCCGGCACGATGGCGCCGGCAGCCAGCTGCTCCGCCCTGACCAGCGCCAGCGCCGGTGCGCCCCGGTAGTCCGCCACCACCACGAACAGCCGGGCCGCGGTGGCATCCGCCACGAACCGCTTGCGGCCGCGCAGGGCGCCGTCGGCGCCGAGGGTGCAGCCGATCCGCGTGTCGCCCCAGTCGGCATTTTCCAGCAGGGCGACGGTGGCCGTGGCGCCCGCCGCAATCGCGGCCAGGGTGGCACCCATCCGGCCCGAGCCTGCGGCGCGCAGCAGCAGCTGCGCCGCCAGTGTGGTGCTGACCAGCGGTGTTCCCAGCATGGCGCGACCCATGGCCTCGACCACCGGCACCACCGTGGCCACCCCCATGCCGGAGCCGCCACAGGCTTCGGGCAGGGCGATACCGGCCCAGCCCAGGCCGACCATCTCGTCCCACAGGGCCGGGTCGTAGCCGCTATTGGTCTCCAGCTGCGAGCGCACTGCCGCGATGGGAGATTTGTTTTTACAGAATTCCCGGGCGACATCCAGCAGCATGGCCTGCTCTTCACTGAAGCTCAGCGCGGTATTACCTATGACTGACATTGCGATACTCCCTACTTCGGCAGGCCGAGGATATGTTCAGCGACGATATTGGTCTGCACCTGGCTGGTGCCACCGCCGATGGTCGCGGAGAAACTGTTGAAATACGCCCGCTGCCAGAAGCCGCCCTGGCGCGCCTGGCCATCGCCGACATAGAGCGCGCCGGCGGCGCCCTGCAGGTTGATGGCGAACTGGCGCATGCGCCGGGACATCTCGGTCCCGCGCAGTTTGTGGGACAGGGGCAGCGAGTGGGGGTAATCGGTGGTCAGCGCTGTAATGTGCGCCCGCTTGTCACCCAGGGCCATCGCTTTCTCTTCCATGATCAGCCGCACCAGCTGGTCGCGCATCACCGGGTCCTGCAGCACCGGTTCACCGTCGCGGCACACGTCCCGGATCTGCTCGACGAGGTCGTCGATGGTTACCCGCACCATCATCAGGCCCCCGGCGGCCCCGGCCTCGGCGCCGCGCTCGTACTGCAGGGTTTGCATGGCGATCTTCCAGCCCTGCCCCTCCTCCCCCATCAGGCAATCCGCGGGGATACGCGCGTCGGTGAAAAAAGTCTCGGTAAAGCCGTATTCGCCGGTGATCTTGCGGATCGGCCGCGCCTCGATCCCCGGTACGTGCATCGGCGCCAGGAAATAGGAGAGGCCGTCGTACTTGCGGGCCGCATCCGGATTGGTGCGGGCCAGCAAAATCATGTACCTGGCAAAATTGCCCATGGTGGTCCAGATCTTCTGGCCGTTGATCACGTACTCGTCGCCGTCGCGCACCGCGCGGGTCTGGGCATTGCCGAGGTCAGAGCCGTGGTCGGGCTCGGAAAAACCCTGGCACCAGATATCCT
>JBFZEF010000330.1:0-25430 GCA_041307045.1 Halioglobus sp. | reverse complement strand
CAGGGGAGAACGGCGCTCATCGCCGTACTTTGCGGCCACGGCCAGCAGTTCATTCCTGATCAGGGTCTTGAGGCGGGCGGCGCTGCCCAGAATCTTCTGCAGTTCGTCGCGCTCTGTCGCCAACTCATCCTGCTCGCCCCGAATGCTGATCTCCTCGAGCCTGGCAAGATTGCGCAACTTGAGTTCCAGCACCGCCTCGGCCTGGGTATCACTCAGGCCGAACCGTTGCATCAGTGCCGGCTTGGGCTTGTCCTGGGTGCGGATGATATGAATCACTTCGTCGATGTTGAGGAAGGCGATGAGATAGCCTTCGAGAATATGCAGGCGATTCAACACCCGCTCGAGGCGATATTCGAGCCGGCGCCGTACGGTTTCGGTGCGGAAAGACAGCCACTCCCGCAGGATGCGATCGAGCGGTTTTACCCCGGGCCGACCGTCCGTGCCGATCATGTTCAGGTTTATCCGGTAACTGCGCTCGAGGTCGGTGGTTGCAAAGAGGTGATGCATCAGGCCCTCGACATCGATCCGATTCGAGCGCGGCACAATGACCAGGCGGGTGGGATCCTCATGATCCGACTCGTCCCGCAGGTCCGCCACCATCGGCAGCTTTTTCGCCTGCATCTGCTGGGCAATCTGCTCCAGTACCCGCGAGCCCGATACCTGGTAGGGGAGGGCAGTGATCACCACATCGCCGCCCTCGCGTTCCCAGACTGCGCGCATGCGCAGGCTGCCGCGGCCAGTCTCGTACATCGCCACGATCTCCGCCCGGGGCGTGATGATTTCCGCCTCGGTGGGAAAATCCGGCGCCAGCACATGCTCGCACAACTCGGCCGCCGTAGACTTTGGCGCCTCCAGCAGACGCACGGCTGCAGCAACTACCTCCCGCAGGTTGTGCGGGGGAATATCGGTTGCCATGCCAACGGCAATACCCGTGGTGCCGTTGAGCAGTACATTCGGCACCTGGGCGGGCAGTACCCGCGGCTCGTCCATGGTGCCATCGAAGTTGGGAGCCCAGTCGACGGTGCCCTGGCCCAGCTCCGCCAGCAGCACCTCCGCATACGCCGTCAGGCGCGATTCGGTATAACGCATCGCCGCGAACGATTTCGGGTCGTCCGGCGAACCCCAGTTGCCCTGCCCGTCCACCAGCGGATAGCGATAGCTGAAGTCCTGCGCCATCAGCACCATGGCCTCGTAGGCAGCGCTGTCGCCGTGAGGGTGGAATTTGCCGATGACATCCCCGACCGTGCGCGCCGACTTCTTGTACTTGGCGCTGGCCTTCAGGCCCAGCTCGCTCATGGCGTAGACAATGCGGCGTTGCACCGGCTTTAGCCCGTCGCCTACATGGGGCAGGGCGCGGTCGAGGATGACGTACATGGAATAGTCCAGGTAAGCCTTTTCCGCATACTGCTTCAGCGACACCTGCTCGATGCCGTCACTATCAATTGGGAGAACTTCAGACATTAGGTACTGGCCTGTCCTGGTGAAATTGAATGGGGGTTGCTGCCCGGAGGTAAAGAATGTTGCCGCAGTGCTGGCGCCGCCAGCACCGGTTCAGGTCACGCCGGGGCTATTGCCGCGAAGACCCACCAGCTGCTCGTTGAGATTGACAATGGAATTAGCCATATCGATGAGCAGGCTATGGATGGTGGCGGGGTTGCTCTTGATGAGTTCGGTAAACTGTTCCTTGGGGACCTTTACCACCGAGCATGCGGTCTTGGCGCGCACGGTGGCACTGCGATCGGCGTGGGTGAGCGCCGCCATGGCGCCGAATATCTCGCCCTCGCCAATCCGCCCGACGGTAACATCATCGACCAGGACCTCGGCCACGCCGCTGGACATATTGAAGACGTAATCCGCCCGGTCGCCCTGGCGGATTATGATGTCTCCCGGTGCGTAATCCTCGTAGCCGGGGGTAGCCGGCGCCTCTTCGGGCACGCTGGCCGCGGTGATACGCAGCATCAGCCCGGCATAGGTCACCAGGACCCGGCTCCACAGGCGGACAGCCGTCGGTTCGCTGAACACGCGGCGCATGAACTCCAGGGCCGGGTAACTGTGCAGCCTCGCACCGGCGATGCTGCGGTATTGGACCGCGCTCTCGATATCAGTGCTGCCGGCGACATCCGGCAGCAGAATATCGCCTTCCTCCAGGGAGAAAACGGCTTTGCCCTTGTAGTAGGCGCCGATGGACCCGCGCTGTACCACATAGAACTGGTTGCCGTCATAGCCGCGGAAATTGCCCTCGGCGATCGGCGCTACTTCCACCGGCGTGCCCGGGATCGCGACCACGGCGAGCAGGGAATCGATCAGCTCGCGATACTGCCCGGTAAGTACTGTAAAATCCTGCTCGAGTTCCACATCGGCCAACATCGCCAAACCCCTGTCCGATACACGCCGGCGCAGCCAGCCTACCGGGAATTGCACCCTGTTCTTACAGCTCGGGAGAGGGTGATTTTCTTTTCCCGCCGCTGTTTCGCACCTATATTAGCAACTAAACCGGCGGGGGAGAACGACTCGCCCGACTTTTGTCAGAAGGAACCGGCATCGCGTGGATTATCTTTGGCAGACCTGTGATTTTGCCGGGCTTGATACCTCCAGCCTCTACGCCGCCCTGCGCTTACGCCAGGAGGTGTTTGCGGTTGAGCAAAACTGCGCCTACCTCGACCTCGACAACCTCGACCAGGGCGCCATACATATGCTGTGCTGGCAGGAGGGCAAACTGGTGGCCTACCAGCGCTGCCTCGCACCCGCCGCATACTACCCGGAAAGCGCTCTGGGCCGCGTCGTGGTCAGCGCACACGCGCGCGGCAGGCAGCTCGGCAGGGAACTGGTGCGGCGCGGCATCAGCCATAATCTCGGCCGCTGGCCGGGCGAGGGCATCCGCATCAACGCGCAGGCCTACCTCGAGGCTTACTACACGGACCTGGGGTTTGTCGCCGACGGCGATGTATCCAGCGAGGACGGCATACCGCACGTGCAGATGGTGTACGTGGGTTCAGCCTGATTCGAGCAGGATAGTAACGGGCCCGTCATTGGTGAGGCTAAGCTGCATATCCGCGCCGAACACGCCCGCGGCAACCGTTGCATGCCGTCGCCGCAGGCCCTGCAGCATATAATCGTACAGCGGCTCCGCCTGCGCCGGCGCCAGCGCCCTGGAGAAGCTGGGCCGCAAGCCCCTGGCGGTATCCGCCGACAGCGTGAACTGGGATACCAGCAGCACACCCCCGTTGACGTCGGCAACGCTCCGGTTCATGCGACCATCCGGGTCGGCAAACAGGCGGTAACCCAGGATCCTGTCCAGCATCCGGTCCGCGGCGGGCGGGTCATCACCCCGATCCAGGCCCAGTAATACCAGCAGGCCGCCACCAATTTCTCCCACGAGTTCACCACCCACGGTGACACTGGCGCAGCTTACCCGCTGCAGCAGCGCCTTCACCCTAGCCGCGATCGGCCCGGCGCCGCTCGTGCTCCTGCAACAGTTTCTTGCGCAGGCGAATACTCTGGGGGGTCACTTCCACCAGCTCATCCTCCTCGATGAATTCCAGCGCCTGTTCCAGGGTGTGGCGCACAGGCGGTGTAAGGGTCAGCGCCTCGTCGGTACCGGATGCCCGGATGTTCGTGAGCTGCTTGCCCTTGGTGGGATTGACCGCAAGATCGTTATTGCGGCTGTGCAGGCCGATGATCTGGCCCTCATATACATCCACATTGGGCTGGATGAACATACGCCCCCGGTCCTGCAGGTTAAATATTGAGTAGCCCAGGGTCTTGCCCTTTACCATGGACACCAGTACGCCGTTGGCTCTGCCGGCGATTTCGGCATGCTTGACCGGGCCGTAATGGTCGAACACGTGGGTCATGATGCCGGAGCCGGACGTCATGGTGAGAAACATGGAGCGAAAGCCGATCAGGCCCCTGGCGGGAACCATGAATTCGAGCCGGATCCGGCCCTTGCCATCGGGCACCATATTTTCCAGCTCAGCCCGGCGCTGCCCCAGTTCCTCCATCACCGCGCCCTGGTGCTGCTCCTCGCAGTCAATCACCAGCTGTTCGAAGGGCTCGTGCATCTTGCCGTCGATTTCCTTCTGGATTACTTCCGGCCGGGATACACCCAGCTCGAAACCCTCGCGGCGCATGTTCTCGATCAGCACGGACAGGTGCAATTCGCCCCGACCGGACACTTTGAACTTGTCAGGGCTGTCACCCGGCTCCACCCGCAATGCGACGTTGTGGATCAGCTCCCGCTCGAGCCGCTCCTTGATGTTGCGCGAGGTGACATACTTGCCCTCGCGACCGGCGAAGGGCGAATCGTTGACCTGGAAGGTCATGCTCACCGTAGGCTCATCCACCGACAGCGGTGGCAGGGCCTCCACTGCCGTTGGATCGCACAGGGTGTCGGAGATATTAAGCCCCTCGATACCGGTGATGCAGACGATGTCACCGGCCTCGGCGGAGTCGATATCCAGTCGCTCCAGCCCGAGGTAACCCATCACCTGCAATACCCTCCCCTTGCGGGTGGCGCCCTGCGGATCCACCACGATGACCTGGGTATTGGGCGCGAGCTTGCCACGGGTGATGCGGCCGATGCCGATTACGCCCACGTAACTGCTGTAGTCCAGCGCACTGATCTGCATCTGCAGGGGCCCGTCGGAGTTCACCTTTGGCGCCGGCACTTTTTCCACCACGGTCTCGAACAGGGGCTGCATGTCGGTCGCCATTTTCTCGTGCTCGAGCCCGGCGATGCCCTGGATAGCGGAGGTGTAGATCACCGGGAAGTCCAGTTGCTGCTCGGTCGCGCCCAGGCGATCGAACAGGTCGAACACCTGGTCCACTACCCAATCCGGGCGCGCCCCGGGACGGTCGATCTTGTTGATTACCACAATCGGGTTCAGGCCCTGCTCGAAGGCCTTGGAGGTCACAAAACGGGTTTGCGGCATGGGGCCATCAACGGCGTCCACCAGCAGCAGCACCGAGTCCACCATCGACAATACCCGCTCGACCTCACCGCCAAAATCGGCGTGACCGGGGGTGTCCACGATGTTGATATGGTAGCCATTCCATTCGATGGCCGTGTTCTTGGCCAGGATGGTAATACCCCGCTCACGCTCCTGGTCGTTGGAGTCCATGATGCGCTCGGACCCCTCGGAGCGGCGGTCCAGGGTGCCCGATTGCTGCAGCAGGCAATCCACCAGGGTGGTTTTGCCATGGTCTACGTGGGCGATGATGGCGATATTGCGAAGCTTGTCGATCAAGGGGTTACCTCTGGGCGGCGCTGCCCATACAAAAAAGGCGCGGATTATACCCTAGTGTCCAAGCGCAGGCTCGCTCCCGGTGGCGATTTGGGAGAAATGCTTGACATTAATTTTCACAGGCATCATAACGTCGCGTCGACTGGTTACAGGCACGCCAGGCAGGATTTTGTAACGCCCGGGCGCGTTGGCAAGCTACGCCGCCACCGAGCGCACCATAATAGGGCATGAACGCACTTTTCGGGTGCGGTGGTGCAATGATCAAGGCGTTCCCTGGTGAAAATGCTTTTGTTTTTAGCCAGTTAGCATCAGCACTTTGTTGGCACAGCTCTTGCTCTTACTGAAACTGCCTTGACCACCTGGTCACTGCCCGCTGCGACCAGAGCAGAGAACACGGGCCAGTCCGGCTGGCCCGATTACTATCCCATGGAGGAATTTGCGATGTCAGAGAAAACTCTGAACCTGATAAAAGAGAACGAAGCGCGCTGGGTGGACCTGCGCTTTACCGATACCCGCGGCAAAGAGCAGCACGTCACCATCCCCTCGAAGGAAGTCCTCAAAGAGGAGTTTTTTGAGATCGGCAAGATGTTTGACGGCTCGTCCATCGCGGGCTGGAAAGGCATCAACGACTCCGACATGGTGCTGATGCCGGACGACAGCACTGCCGTGCTCGACCCCTTTACCGACGACGCAACCGTCATCCTGCGCTGCAACGTGCTCGAGCCCACCACCATGCTTGGCTACGACCGCGACCCGCGCTCCGTCGCCCAGCGCGCCGAAGAGTACCTGAAGTCGACCGGTATCGGCGACACCGCCTTCTTCGGCCCGGAGCCCGAATTTTTTATTTTCGACGACGTCAAGTGGCAGATCGACATGAGCGGCGCCACCTGCAAGATTTCCTCCCAGGAAGCGGCCTGGTCGTCGAACCACGAATACGATGAAGGCAACACCGGGCACCGCCCTGGCGTGAAGGGCGGCTACTTCCCGGTACCGCCGGTAGATTCCCTGCACGATATTCGTGCGGCCATGTGTACCGCCATGGAGCAGATGGGCCTCGATATCGAGGTGCATCACCACGAGGTGGCCACCGCCGGCCAGTGCGAGATCGGCGTCCGTTTCAATACCATGATCAAGAAGGCCGACGAGGTGCAGATCCTCAAGTACTGCGTTCACAACGTGGCCCACGCCTACGGCAAGACCGCTACCTTCATGCCCAAGCCGATCGTAGGTGACAACGGTTCCGGTATGCACGTGCACCAGTCTATCGCCAAAGACGGCAAGAACCTGTTTGCCGGAGACGGCTACGCCGGCTTGTCGGAGACCGCCCTGTTCTATATCGGCGGCATCATCAAGCACGCCCGGGCACTGAACGCGTTCACCAACCCGTCCACCAACTCCTACAAGCGCCTGGAACCGGGTTTCGAAGCGCCGGTGATGCTCGCCTACTCGGCCCGCAACCGCTCCGCCTCGATCCGGATCCCCTATGAGCCCAACCCCAGGGGCAAGCGGGTCGAGGTTCGCTTCCCCGATCCCACCGGCAATCCCTACCTGGCCTTCGCGGCCATGATGATGGCCGGCCTGGACGGCATCCAGAACAAGATCCACCCGGGTGAGCCCGCCGACAAGGACCTGTATGACCTGCCCCCCGAGGAAGGCAAGCTGATCCCCACGGTCTCGTCCAGCCTGGAAATGTCACTGGATGCACTGGAGGCGGATCGCGGCTTCCTCACCGCCGGCGGCGTATTCTCCGACGAGATGATCGACGCTTACATCGAGCTGAAGCGCGGCGAGATCGAGCGCCTGAACATGACGACTCACCCCATCGAGTTCGAGATGTACTACTCCCTGTAAGCACCCCGGCCTTTCAACAAAAAAGCCCGCTTTTTCAAGCGGGCTTTTTTATATCCGGTATTATCTGCTAGGGTGTGCATTCCGGAGGGGGAATTATGCTGACAGCCATGAGAAACCTGATGCTGTGCCTGCTGGTTTTGCTGCCGCAGCTCGCCGCCGCGCAAATTTTCAGATCCGTCGACGAACACGGCAATGTGACCTTTTCTGATACGCCCCCGAGCAGCGGGCCGTCGGAGCAGATCGAGGTACGGCAGACCAACCGCACCCCGGCGCCCGCCGTCATAGAGCCCCTGGAGCCTGAACCCGACGCCGCGGCGGAAGAAGAGGCCGCGGTGGCCTATAGCGTGGCCATCACGTCCCCGGACAACGAAACCACCATTGCGATGGGCCCCGGCAACTTCTCGGTCAGCGCAGCGGTTGAACCGGCCCTGCAGCAGGGGGCGCTGCTGCAGCTGTTTATGGACGGCACCCCCTCCGGCGAGCCCCAGGCGGGCGGCACCTGGGCCCTCACCAATGTCTTCCGCGGCGCCCATGACCTCACCGTAGCCGTCGTCGACAGCAAGGGCGAGCGACTGGCGGAGTCCGCAGCGGTTCGGGTTTATGTCCTGCGCCCCTCGGTGAACTCCCCCAACAGGGTGCGGCCAGGACCCCCGCCGCGACCCACTCCCCGCTAGCCCGGAACAATAAAGGCTGGACCCCTCGCACGATGCGCACCATAATGGTGCGCACTGACACGGACCGGGTTTCACCTGCCTCGCTGCTGGCCCCCGGGCACCAGCTCACCTGCGGGAACAGCCAATATGCGAGCGCTTACTTACCATGAAGCTCAATTATTCCAGTTGATACAGCTTTATTTCAGCGGAGTCCATCTTTTGGCGCTATTTTTGCTGGCTATAGGGATGATGGCGCAGGAGCGCTCAAATATGGGGCGATAATGGAGCAGGGCCAGGACATTCTGGACAACATCAGCACCGGGGTACTGGGGCTGGATGGTGACCTGCGGATCACCAGCCTCAACGCGGCGGGCGAGGCCCTGCTGAAGACTTCGGCGGCACGCTGTCTGGGAGTGCACGCCCGGCAGCTGGTGCTGGACCCGGGAGAATGGCTGGCCAATCTGAACCAGGTCATGCGCAGTAAAAACCCCCTGACGCGGCGCGGAATGCCGCTGACCCTGCACACGGGGCATGAAATCCACGTCGATCTCATCATTACCCCGGTGGACAGCGAGCACGACCTCCGCCTGCTGGTGGAGCTGCAGCCGGTCGATCGCCTGCTGAAAATCAGCCGGGAGGAGGGCCTGCTGCACGCCCAGGAGACCACCCGGGCGGTCATCCGCGGGCTGGCCCACGAAATCAAGAACCCCCTGGGCGGTGTGCGCGGCGCCGCGCAGTTGCTGGCAAGAGAGCTTCCCAATGAGGAGCTGGCGGAGTACACCCGGGTCATCATCCGCGAGGCGGACCGCTTGCGCGACCTGGTGGACCGCCTGCTGGGCCCAGCCCAGCAGCTACAGCTGGAGCCCCTCAATATCCACGAGGTGCTCGAGCATGTGCGCAACCTGATCCTGGCCGAATCGGACAACCGGGTCAGCTTCATCCGGGATTACGACCCCAGCCTGCCGGAGATGCCTGGCGACCGCACCCAGTTGATCCAGGTCGTCCTGAATATCATGCGCAACGCCCTGCAGGCGGCAACAGACCCCCGGTCCTGCGTGATTACCCTGCGCACCCGCTCACGCCGCCAGTTCACCATCGGCGCGCAATTGCACAGGCTCGTCTGCCAGGTCGACATCATCGATAACGGCCCGGGTATTCCCCGGGAGATTGAACACGCCATATTTGTGCCGATGGTCACCGGCCGGGCGGAGGGTACGGGCCTCGGGCTCGCCATCGCCCAGTCGGTGATCAACCACCACGGCGGCTTGCTGGAGTGCGAAAGTCAGCCCGGCAATACCCGCTTCACCCTCTATATACCGATGGGAAAATAAGATGACTAGACATGCAAAGGTCTGGGTTGTGGATGACGACAGTTCCATCCGCTGGGTGCTGGAGCGCGCCCTCAACCAGGCCGGAATCGATAACGAAAGCTTCGCCGATGGCGACCACATGCTGCAGCGCATGAAAACCGAGCAGCCCGACGTCATCATCAGCGATATCCGCATGCCCGGCACTGACGGTCTGCAATTGCTGTCGATGATTACCGAAGAGCACCCGGAATTGCCGGTCATTATTACCACCGCCCACTCGGACCTCGACAGCGCGGTGGCCTCCTACCAGCGCGGGGCCTTCGAGTACCTGCCCAAGCCTTTCGACATCGACGAGGTGGTGGCGATCACCGAGCGGGCGCTCAGCCAGGCCCGGGAGAAGCGGGGGGACTCTCCCGCCCCGGAGCAGGTGCCGGAGACCGAAATCATTGGCGAAGCCCCGGCGATGCAGGAGGTTTTTCGCGCCATAGGCAGGCTCGCCCACAGCAATATCACGGTCCTGATCAATGGCGAGTCCGGCACCGGCAAGGAGTTGGTGGCGCGGGCGCTCCACCGCCACAGCCCGCGCTCCCAGAACCCCTTCATCGCCCTGAATATGGCGGCGATTCCCAAGGACCTGCTGGAGTCGGAATTGTTCGGCCACGAGAAGGGCGCGTTCACCGGCGCCAACACCCGGCGCACTGGCCGCTTCGAGCAGGCCGATGGCGGCACCCTGTTCCTGGACGAGATCGGCGACATGCCGGCTGAAACCCAGACCCGCCTGCTGCGGGTGCTTGCGGACGGGCAGTTCTACCGGGTGGGAGGCCACCTGCCGGTACACGCCAACGTGCGCATCATCGCGGCCACGCACCAGGACCTGGAAGCGCTGGTGCAGCGGGGCGAATTCCGGGAGGACCTGTTCCACCGCCTGAACGTCATCCGCATCCACATACCCAAGCTGTCGGAACGACGGGAGGACATTCCCCGCCTGATGCAATATTTCCTGCAACGCGCGGCGGAGGAATTGGGCGGCGACACCAAGATACTGTTACCGCAAACCCTCGAGTTCCTCTGCGGCCTGGACTGGCCCGGCAATGTCCGCCAGCTGGAAAATACCTGCCGCTGGATTACGGTGATGGCCAGTGGCCGCGAGATACACCTGCGGGACCTGCCGCCGGAGCTCGGCAAGGCCTCGGTGCGGGCCAGCCCCCAGGGTGAGTCCGACTGGCGCGACATGCTATCCCGCTGGGCCCGCAACCAATTGCTCCAGGGCAAGGAACAGATCCTGCGGGAGGCGCTGCCCGCATTCGAGCAGGTAATGATCGACGTCGCCCTGCAGCACACCCAGGGGCGCAAACGCGACGCCGCCGAGCTGCTGGGCTGGGGCCGCAACACCCTGACGCGCAAGCTGAAGGAGCTGAACCTGCCGGACGAGTAAGCCGGCGCCTCTGCGCTCAGTGCGTGGCGGGCTCCGCGGCTTTCTGCCCAGCCTGCGCCTGGGCCAGCGCCTGCTGGTACATGGCGTCGAAGTTGATCGGCGCCAGCATGACGGGCGGGAAACCGCTCTTCACACACAGGTTATCGATACACTCGCGGGCGTACGGGAAGAGGATATTTGGCGCCGCGGTGGCGACGATGCGGCGCAGGTCATCCGCGCCGAAACCGGTAATGAAGAAGATCCCGGCCTGCTGCACCTCGATCAGGAAGGCGGTTTCGCCCTCGACCTTGGCGGTAATGGTGATGGTGAGGACCACTTCGTAGTTCCCGCCCTCATCGATCCTCTCGCTCTTGGTACCCAGGTCAACACTGACCTGCGGCTGCCACTGTTTCTTGAACACCGCCGGCGCGGCGGGGGATTCCAGGGAGATGTCCTTGGTGTATATGCGCTGCAACGCAAACTGTTGTTGCGCCTGTGCCTGGCTGCCTGCTGCTTGTTCCTCGGCCATCGAGCCGTCCTCCGTTGGGTGGGGTAAATGTCGCGGCGCTCACGGCGCCGCTGAAAGTAACTGGTCGAGCCGGCCCAGGCGATCCAGCAGGGCGATATCGTCGTACCCGCCCACATGCTGTTCGCCGATCCAGATCTGCGGCACCGTATACCTGCCGCTGCGCTCGACCATCTGTGCGCGCAACTCGGGCCTGCCGTCCACGCCGATATCGGTGTAGCTGACGCCCTTGCCCTCCAGCAGTGCCCGGGCGCGCACGCAGTAGGGGCAGAACCGGGTCGAGTACATAACAACCTGGGCACTCATGGCGACTCAGGACTTGCTGGTGACGGGCAACTGCAGGTTGCTCCATTCCATCATGCCGCCGGTCATCCGGTAGACCCGGGTGAAGCCCGCCACCTTGAGCTGCTTGCTGGCGGCGCCTGACTGCTGGCCCATCTTGCACACCAGCACGACCGGTTTGTCCTTGTATTTCGCCAGCTCCGCCACTCGCTCCTCCAGCTTGGTCGAGGGAATGTGGAGGGTGTCGATAATATGTCCCTGGCGGTAATCGGCGTTGTCCCGCAGGTCCACAAACACGCCCTGCTCGCTGTTGATCAGGTTGATCGCCTGCTGCGGTGTCACCGACGGGCCGGCTTTGCGGGTCTCATGCCATACCAGCATGACGACAACCACCAGAAGGGCCAGTACCAGGATCCACTCTTGGGCCAGAAACTCCAGAAATAACGCCATAACAAAACAGTCGATGTCTTGGTGACACTTTGGGTTAGTAACAACGGGTTAGTAACGAAAAAGCGCCAGTTGCAAGGGCCTGCCCACTTGCGGGCCAGGTTGCTCAAAAAGGCGGCAAGTATACAGGCTGGCGCCGGGCGCAACCAGCCCCTGAATCGAGCTGTGTCGTGGCAGGGATTGACCCTACCAGGAGATTCCCTCACATTGGGGCGTCGCATAACAAGGAGAAGCCCATGATCATTGTTCACCATCTCGGTGTTTCACAATCGGACCGTATCGTCTGGTTGATGGAGGAACTCAACCTGCCCTATCAACTGAAATGGTACGACCGAGGCCCGGATTTCCTGGCTCCCGCCGAATACCGCGCCCTGCACCCCGCCGGCACAGCGCCGATCATTACCGACGGCGACCTGGTAATGGCCGAGTCAACCGCCATTGTGGAGTACATCTCGCAGCGCCATGGCGGCGGCCGCCTGTCCGTGAAGCCGGACGATGCGGACTACCCGCACTACCTGTTCTGGATGCAGTTCAACAACAACCTGCAGTCGGTCTTGTTCATCAAGCTCGCCTTCCAGACCATGGGCGCTGCGCCGGGGGCGGAAAACCCCATGATGGCCACCACCCAGCGCCGCGAGGAAGGCATCTATCGCGCGCTGGAGCAGCGCCTCGGGGAGTCGGAGTACCTCGGCGGGCCGGCGTTCAGTTGCGCCGACATCATGTCGATGTTCAACCTGACCTCGATGGCCATGCTGGGCGCGCGCACCATCGACGACACGCTGCCCAACACCAGGGCCTATGTGGAGCGCATTGCGGCCAGGCCAGCCTATATAAAGGCAATGTCGATTGCCGGACCCGCGGCCAGCCGGCCTGTTGGCTGAGGATGCACCTTATAGCGCTTAGCGCGCGGCCCGGAGGTGCCCCTATTCGCCGAGGACGATGACCTTGTCGCAGGTCTTGCCTTCAGCAGCGCACAGCAGGCGGTACACCTTGAGCAAAGTCACCGCATCCAGCACGCTGGTGACATTGCCCTTGTCGTCGATATTCACATTGCTGCCGAACACCGCAAACCAGACCACCGCGTCTTCTTTCGCATCGTCAGCTACAGTCAGGGTGTGAATCGAGTGAGCAGGCTCGTAGAGATAGGAACCGACCTTGTTGACCTTGTCCGGATACTCTTTGTAGAACCACTCACCGGACTGGGTAACCGCGAACACCGGACCGGTATGGTAGTGCGTGTCAATGCAGAAGCCCGGCTTGAGGCGATTGCGCACGATCCACAGGTTCTGGTTCAGATCGACTTGCAACAGTTGTAGCAACGAGCCATCAGGCAAAGCGACCCATGGCAGGTCTTCGTCGTGAAGCAGGATCGCCTCGCGCGCATCCTGCCGCGACACCACACCATTGGCCTCCATGGCGGCAGCCAGCATTTCGAACACAGGGTTGTTGTCACTCATCGATCTTCTCCTAATGTTAATCCGGGTGGTGCAGGCTGACTGCCGAGGGCATCAGGCTGATGATCAGCGCCCAGGCCAGCTGGCGAAAGTTTTTTATCATTTGAATAGGCATGGCTTGGTCCTGTAATAGTCTAGTGGGCGACCTTCACAACAGCTGGAGCGGCATAGCTCTGGTCCAGCAGTTTCGGCCCCGGGAAGTAGGTGCGCAGGAACAGGTTGAAATCCTGTCCCCTGGGCGAGGGCAGCCAGTTGCTGGCCTTGGCGCCCTGCGGCTGGTCCGGCTGGATGTAAATGGTCAGCGAGCCGTCCTCGCCATATTTCAGGCCCGGCACCTTGTCGCCGAAGCTGTAGCGCCCGGCTTCGTTGAACACCAGGTTGAAGCGCTCGTCGTAGAGCGTTACCGACCAGAACGAGTGGGCTTCCGGGATTTCATCCTTACTGAAGCGAATCACGTAGTGGTTGTCACCGTTGAGCGGCTGGCCGTCGGCATCGACGAAGGTACGCAACTTCACCGACTCCTCGATCAGGTGCTCGGTGACGCCGGAAAAGGCCTGGGTGCCGGCACGACCGAGGAAATCGCCATCTGCCGCCATGCGGCCCCAGTTGCTGGCGCCGTAGAACCAGCCATTCTGCACCCGGGTAGCGCCGGTGATCGAACCGCCGGCCTTGGCCACCCGGCCGAGCAGGGCCTGCCCATCCACGATCGCCCGCTCCAGGCCGCGCTTGACCGCGGGATCAAGCTCATCAATGTTGCCTTTGGCCAGCGGACCGAGGCCGACCAGGGCGAACTGCTTCATCAGCGCATCGTCACGCGCCGGTGGCGGGTTTTCTTTCATTGCCGCATTCATGGTCTTGAAGGCACCCAGCGGATCGGTCTTGGGCACAACATCCATTACATCCTTGCGTGGCGCCGGCGTGGCACCCGGTTTGCCATACGTCGACAGGCGTGTGATCCTGTAGCCATCCTGGAAGGCACGCATCTTGGCCAGGTCGGCCTCGGTCGGATCGGCATAGGTACGGCCGGCGACCATCAGCCAGGGCGTCCATGAGGGGATGACGCCCTCGATGCCATCGGGCGTCCTGCCATTCCAGCCGGGGCCGGTCACGAGATAGTCGCCGGCGACGTTTTTGGTGGCGCGCTGACCGATATAACCGACGGTGTCGGAGTAGAAGTCGATCAGTTGGAGGGTGTAATAGCGGTTATCGGGATTCTCGGGCACGGTCAGCACGACCGGTTCTTCGCTGACATCGAGAAAGGCCAGCGAGTAGGGAGTTTCGCGGTTGGGCGAGCCGCCGTATTGCAGCTTGGGGTCAGAAGGCGCGCGCGAGTGCCAGTATTCATTGATGCTCATCTGCACCGGACCCTGACCACTTTCGATCCACTGGTAACGCAGGTTCGCATACATGATCGCCGGGAAGCCGTAGACAAACGCCTGCATGCCGGTCAGGTAGGCAAACTCTTCATTCCAGGGGGTGACTGCCGGGGCAGTGGCCGGGGGTGCCGCGCCGTCGTTGGCAGTAGCGGAAAACGCCGACGAAGCAACGCCAACCGAGGCGCCCAATGCGAGAACCCCGGCCAGCCGGCGGAAAAAAGGGAAAAGGTCGAACATTGCGCGATCTCCTTTTTATTCGTTTTCAAAGACTAACAAAGGTTCGGCTGAGACATTTTGGAAAATGCGACAAAACCGGGGTGTAAGGCTCGCTTGCGCCTGGATCCAACATCCGGTCTGCCGTCACCGGAGCGCCTTTGCAAATCCAGTGTCTCCAGCAAAGGCCTGTCAATTTGATTGCGTATTGAACACCCTGAAAGATGTTTCAGGCTGGCCGCGGATAATGGCGTGCATGGCCCCGCCCGCCATGGTATCAATACGCCTGTTTTGAACCGCCGGAAACCCTGATCCTGCCATGACAATACTGAAGCAAAACCGTGCATCGGGCCGCCTGCTGGTGGGCAGCCTGTTGCTGCTCACCCTCCCGGGACTGGCCAAAGGCACTGCAGTCGATGGCCCGGTCGACACCACAGTCGCCGCCGCCCGCGAACCGCGCAATGTCATCCTCATCATCGGCGACGGCATGGATGAGCAGCAGATCACGATCGCCCGCAACTACCTGAAGGGCGCCGCCGGCAGGCTGTTGCTGGATGACATGCCGCTGCGCTCCGCGGTACATATCCAGACCATTGAAGACAGTGTGGGCGGTAAGCCGGTGTACGTGGCCGACTCCGCCAACACTGCCACTACCATGGCGACTGGCGCTGTCACCAGTATCGGGCGCGTCGGCACCAGCGCCGGCGACGACCGCGACCTCACCACCATAGTCGAACTGGCGGCCGCCGCCGGCCTGCGCACTGGAATCGTGACAACTTCCAGCGTCACCGACGCCACGCCCGCTTCCTTCGCCGCCCATGTCAGCCTGCGCCTGTGCGAGGACCCCGAAACCATGCTGGATATCCGCTATGGCGATATCCCGCTGGGCGCATGCCCGGCTGACCTGAGAAGCGCCGGCGGCAGGGGCTCCATCGCCGAGCAACTGGCGCAGTCACCGCTCGCTGTGCTGCTGGGCGGCGGTGCCGACCACTTCGCGCCTGCGGCCGAAGGCGAGACCGCCAGCGTGGCCGACCTGGCCCGCCGCAACGGCTTCGAGCTTGTCACCTCAGGCTCGCAACTTGCCTCGGCCAGGCCGGAGCAAAAGCTGCTGGGGCTGTTCGCCCCGGATGAGCTGCCGGTGCGACTGCGCGGGGAGGGTGGCCGGGAGGCCGAGTCGCCCCGGCCCAGCCTGCTCAACCGCCTGCACCCTTACCTCGGCAGCGTGACCCTGCCCGAGACCATGCGCTGCGAACCCAATCCCGCCTATGGCCAGACGCCCGGCTTGCGCCAGATGACCGATGCGGCGCTGAGGCACCTGAGCCACGACAACCAGAAGGGTTTCTTCCTGATGATCGAATCCGCCTCGATCGACAAGCAGGCGCACGAACGCAAGCCCTGTGGGTCGATCGGCGAGCTGGAGCAACTCGAGGAAGCGCTGGCCGGCGCTTTTGAATTCGCGCAGAAACACCCCAATACGCTGGTCATGGTGACAGCGGATCACGCCCAGGCGGCGCAGCTCGTTCCCGATGAAAGCCTGTTCGCGGAATTCCCCATCCCCATTTTCACGCCCGGCAAACTGGCGCGCATCCGCACGCCGGAAGGCGGCAACATGGCGGTCAACTACGCGACCAACAATTTCAACATGGAAGAGCACACCGGCGCCGCGGTGCCGCTGTTCGGCAACAGCGAGGCGCTCGGACGCATACCGCCCTTTGTGCGGCAGGCGGATATTTTCACCATCAGCAGAGAGTATCTGGGCTTGTGACCCGAGGCGTCAATGAGGCGCGCGAAACCCGGCCCATATCCCGGAATGACTCCCCGCAGCGCGTCCAGATAGGCAATGCGCTTGCCCGTCGGACAGGCTAAAATGCCGCGCTGCAGGGACACCGGCCGAGGCCGGCAGGAACGGGACGAGAGATGGGCAGAGGCGAGAGGAAAACTACCGTTTTGATCATCCTGGACGGCTGGGGCCACCGGGAAGACAGCCGCGACAATGCGATTGCCCTGGGCAGGACCCCGGTCTGGGACCGGCTCTGGCAGCAGGCGCCACACACCCTGATCTCCGGCTCCGGCTTGGACGTTGGCCTGCCCGCCGGCCAGATGGGCAACTCCGAGGTGGGCCACATGAGCCTGGGGTCAGGCCGCATCGTGTACCAGAACATCACCCTGATTGACCAGGCCATCGCCGATGGCAGCTTCGACCGCAACCCGGCCTACTGCAGCGCCATCGACCGGACGATCGCCGCCGGCGGCGCGGTACATATCTTCGGGCTGTTGTCTGCCGGTGGTGTCCACAGCCACGAGCAGCAGATCTTCGCCGCGGTTCGCCTCGCCGCTAAACGAGGCGCGCAGGAGGTCTACCTGCACGCCTTCCTCGACGGCCGGGATACGCCGCCGCGCAGCGCGGCCCCATCGCTGGAGCAGGCCGGGGCACTGTTTGACGAACTCGGCTGTGGCCGGGTGGCGTCCATTACCGGCCGCTACTACGCCATGGACCGGGACAACAACTGGGATCGCATCGAGCGGGCCTACCAGCTGCTCACGGAAGGCACCGGCCACAGCGCCGCGAGCGCGCTGGCGGGGCTGCAGGCCGCCTATGCCCGCGGCGAGAACGACGAATTCATTCTGCCCACTGTGATCCGGGCGGCAGACCAGGCGCCCGCCCTGGTGGCGGACGGGGACTGCATTCTGTTTATGAACTTCCGCTCCGACCGAGCCCGTGAACTGACCCGCGCCTTTATCGAGCCCGGTTTCAATCGCTTTGCCCGGCGCGTGGTGCCCAGGCTGACAGATTTCGTGATGACCACCGAATACGCCGCCGACATCCACACCAGCTGCGCCTTCAAGGCCCAGAACCTGGACAACGTACTCGGCGACTATCTCGCGCAACAGGGCAGGACCCAGCTGCGTATCGCCGAGACCGAAAAATACGCCCACGTGACCTTTTTCTTCAGCGGCGGCCGCGAAGAGCCCTTCGCGGGTGAAGATCGGGTGCTGGTCAAATCCCCCCCGGTCGCAACCTACGACCTGCAGCCTGAGATGAGCGCGCCGGAGCTGACCGATAAACTGGTCGCGGCCATCCGCTCGGGCAAATACGACCTGATCGTCTGCAATTATGCCAATGGCGACATGGTGGGTCACACCGGCATCCTGGCGGCGGCCATCAAGGCGGTGGAAGCCCTGGACGAGTGCCTGGGCCGGGTGGAGCAGGCCGTGCTGGAGGTAGGCGCCGAGGCGCTGGTGACCGCCGACCACGGCAATTGCGAGCAGATGCTCGATTATGAATCCGGCCAGCAGCACACCCAGCACACCACCGATCTGGTGCCGCTGGTATACATCGGCAGGCGCCGGCTGCAACTGGATCCCGCCGGTGGCAGACTCGCAGACATAGCGCCGACCCTGCTGGCCATGATGGGGCTGCCACAGCCGCCGGAAATGTCCGGGGCCAACCTGGCCCGCATCGCCGGCTGACAACCGTGCCCCGGCAACGCGCTCTGCTCCGGCTCGCGCTGCTTGCCCTGCTGCTGTGCGGCCCGCCCGGCACGGCCCTGGCCCAGCCGCAGGACGCCGAGCCGCAGGACGCGCAACAGCAGGAGGCGCGCGAACGGCTTGAAAAGCTGCAGCGGGAAATGGCGCGCATCAGCGAAGAAATTACCTCGGACAGTGCCCGCATGGACAGCCTGCAGCAGCAACTGCGGGAGGCCGAGGTGGAACTCGGGCGCCTGCGGACTGCCATGGCGGACAACGAGCGCGCCATCGGCGCCAGCGGCGAGGAATTGTCAGGCCTGCAGCAAAAGCGCACGGTGCTGGAACAGGCGCGCGCCACCCAACAGACCCACATAGCCCTGGAACTGAAAACCGCCTGGCAGCTGGGACAGCAGGGCCAGCTGCGGGTACTGCTGAACCAGGAAAGCCCCCATACCGTGGCGCGGGTCCTGGCTTACTACCGCTATTTTTTCCAGGCCCGCAACAAACTGGTCGAGAACTATCGGGAGACCCTGCGCCAGTTGCAGGAACTGGAACAGCGCATTGCCGACACCCTGGAGCAACTGGCGGGCCAGCAGGCCACGCTCACGGAGCAGCAGCTGCAACTGGAAAAGACCCAGGCCAGCCGCGAGCAGGCGGTGGCGCAGCTCAGCCAGGGTATCGACTCCAAGGCCGAACAGCTCAAGCAAATGGAGCAGGATCGCAAGGAGCTGGAAAGCCTGCTGACGGCGATTGAAAAAGCGCTGGCGAAACTGGAGGTTCCCGACGACTACCAGCCATTCGAATCCGCCCGGGGCAAAATGCCCTGGCCGCTGGCCGGCAGGCGTGCGAATACCTTCGGGCGGCCGCGCAACGAAGGCAAAATGCGCTGGCAGGGCGTCAGCATCCCGGCCAAAGAGGGGGAGAGCGTACAGGCCATTCACCACGGGCGCGTGGTCTATGCCGACTGGCTGCGCGGGTCGGGCCTGTTGCTGATCATCGACCACGGCGACGGCTACATGAGCCTGTACGCAAACAACCAGAGCCTGTTGCGGGAGGTGGGCGAATGGGTGGGTGCGGGCACCCCGATCAGCACGGCGGGCAATACCGGCGGGCAGGAGGAATCGGGCCTGTACTTCGAGATCCGCCACCAGGGTAAACCGGTCGATCCCGCGCGCTGGTGCAAGGACTAAAACGTGCTTTGTGCCACTCTATGGCTTTCGTAACCGCAGCCCGAATGGGTTAGACTACGCGACCCTTGGTATTATCGGCTCCGAGCCGTTGCGGCGGTAAGCATGCGCTGTACCCTCCCCCTGAAGTCCATTTTGCCGGCTGCGGCAGCGGTCATTGCGCTGGCGCTGACCCCGCGCCTGGCCGCTAACGAGCCCGAGCCCGAGGCCAGGCTGCCGCTGGACGAGCTGCGCACCTTCGCCGACGTGTTCAGCCAGATACGCGCCGGATATGTCGAGGAAATCGACGACAGCACCCTGCTCGAATACGCCATACAGGGTATGTTGAGCGGGCTGGACCCGCACTCCGTCTACATGACCAAGGATGAATTTTCCGACTTGCAGGAGGGCACCTCCGGTGAGTTCAGCGGCCTGGGCCTGGAAGTAGGTCTGGAGAACGGCTTCATCACCATCATCGCCCCTATCGACGGCTCCCCGGCCTCCGCGGCCGACTTGCGCAGCGGTGACGTCATTCTCAAGCTGGACAATGCGCCGGTCCAGGGCATGGGCCTGAACGAGGCCATAGAGACCATGCGCGGGCCCAAGGGCAGCAAGATTGAACTGACCATCGGCAGGCCCGGCGAGAGCCAGCCTTTCACGGTTACCCTGGTGCGCGACACCATCAAAATGGCCAGCGTGCGCGGCCGCTGGCTGGAGCCGGGTTACGGTTATATCCGCATCGCCCAGTTCCAGGTCGACAGCGGCGAGGATGTGGCCAAGGCGCTGCAAAAATTGCGGGACTCGGGCGAGCTCAAGGGCCTGGTGCTGGATTTGCGCAACAATCCGGGTGGCGTGCTGGGGGCCAGCGTCAGTGTGGCGGACCTGTTCCTCGACGGCGGGCCGGTGGTCTACACCGAGGGCCGCCTGCCCAACTCGAACATGCAATTCAACGCCCAGCCAGGCGACGTGACCAACGATACACCCATGGTGGTGCTGATCAACGCGGGCTCGGCCAGCGCCTCGGAAATCGTCGCCGGCGCCCTGCAGGACCGCGGCCGGGCCGTGATCATGGGCTCCGACAGCTTCGGCAAGGGATCGGTACAGACCATCCTGCCCCTGTCGGAATCACGAGCGATCAAACTGACCACCGCGCTCTACTTCACACCCAAGGGGCGCTCTATCCAGGCCGAGGGCATCGTGCCCGACATCCTCGTGGAGCGCGCCCAGTTCACCGCCCTGGAGGACTCGGAGCAAATCATAGAAGCCGACCTGGCGGGCCACCTCGGCAACGGCAACGGGGAGAGTGAAGCCAGGAAGTCGCGGGCCTCTTCCGCCAGGGCATCCACCGAGTTGTTGACCAGCGACAACCAGCTGTACGAGGCGTTGACCCTGCTCAAGGGCATCAATATCCTCGGGCTGCGCGACAGGGCCGCGGGGTAATCGCAGGGCCCGGAGCCTCTACAGGCGCACTTCGATTCCGCGCGCAGCCATGTAGGCCTTGGCCTCGGGCACGGTGAACTCGCCGAAGTGGAAAATGCTGGCCGCCAGCACCGCATCGGCACCCCCCAGCAAAATACCATCGACCAGGTGGTCCAGGCAGCCCACGCCCCCCGAGGCGATGACCGGTATCTCCACCGCATCGGTGATCGCCCGGGTCACCCCCAGCTCAAAGCCGTTTCTGGTGCCGTCCCGGTCCATGCTGGTGAGCAGAATTTCCCCCGCCCCCAGCTGGGCCATGCGCACCGCCCAGGCCACCGCGTCGATACCCGTTTCCCTGCGCCCGCCGTGGGTGAATATCTCCCAGCGGGGCTGCCCGTTCACATCCGCCACCCGCTTGGCGTCTATCGCCACCACGATACACTGCGAACCAAACCGCTCGGCGGCTTCGCGCACCAGCTCCGGGTTGTGAATCGCCGCGGTATTGATACTGACCTTGTCGGCACCGGCATTGAGCATGGTGCGGATATCCTGCAGGCTGCGGATGCCGCCGCCTACGGTGAGGGGAATGAAGACTTCCTCCGCGATCTTCTCCACCGTGTGCACCGTGGTGTCCCGGCCCTCGTGGCTGGCGGTGATGTCGAGGAAGGTGATTTCGTCGGCGCCCTGCTCATTGTAGCGGATGGCGATTTCCACCGGGTCGCCCGCATCGCGGATATCCACGAAGTTGACGCCCTTCACAACCCGGCCGTTTTCAACGTCCAGGCAGGGGATAATGCGCTTGGCGAGCCCCACCTTCAGGCCTCGCCGTCGCCGGGGCGATCACACAGCCGCTGGGCCTCGGCGACGTCCAGCGTGCCCTCGTAGATGGCACGGCCGGTGATTGCTCCGCAGATACCCTGGGCCGCCACCGCCCGGAGTGCCCGGATATCGTCCAGGTTGGTGATGCCGCCGGAGGCGATGACCGGGATGCTCGACGCCCTCGCCATCTCCAGGGTGGCCGCCACATTGACGCCCTGCATCATGCCGTCCCGGGCGATGTCGGTGTAGACGATGGCGGATACCCCGTCGGATTCGAAGCGGCGCGCGAGGTCGGTGGCACGCAGGGTGGACACTTGCGCCCAGCCATCGGTGGCCACCAGGCCGTCCTTCGCATCCAGCCCGACGATGATACGGCCGGGAAAGGCGGCGCAGGCCTCGGCCACAAACGCCGGCTCTTTCACCGCGCGGGTGCCGATAATCACGTAGCTCACCCCGGCGCGGACGTAATGCTCGATGGTTTCCAGGCTGCGGATGCCGCCGCCGATCTGGACGGGCAGCCCGGGCCAGGTGGCGGCAATTGCCCTGACCACCTCGCCGTTGACCGGCTCGCCGGCAAAGGCGCCATTGAGGTCCACCAGGTGCAGGCGGCGGCAGCCGGCCTCCACCCAGCGCCGGGCCATGGCCACCGGGTCATCGGAGAACACGGTGCTGTCCGCCATCAGGCCCTGGCGCAGGCGCACGCACTGGCCGTCCTTGAGATCGATCGCGGGAATAATCAGCATCGGCCGTTCCACTCCAGAAAATTGCGCAACAGCCGCAGCCCCGCAGTATGGCTTTTCTCCGGGTGAAACTGCACGGCGAACAGGTTGTCCCTGGCCAGGGCCGCATCAAAATCCACGCCGTAATTGACGCTGGCGGCTACCAGCCCCCGGTCCACCGCATCGACATAGTAGCTGTGCACGAAATAAAACCGGGTGAGATCGGGGATACCCTGCCACAGGGGGTGGTCGCGCTGCTGGCGCACCTGGTTCCAGCCCATGTGGGGGACTTTCAGACGCCGGCCTTGCGCATCCACCAGTGGGTTTCCGAAGTAGCGGACTTCCCCGGGGATGATGTCTAGACAGGGCACCCCGCCATTTTCCTCGGAGTGGCTCATCAGCGCCTGCATGCCAACGCAAATGGCCAGCACCGGCTTGTGCCGGTCCGCCAGTGCTTCCGCCAGCAGTTCATCGCATTTGAGCCGGCGGATTTCCGCCATGCAGTCGCGAATGGCGCCCACACCGGGGAACACCACGCGGTCGGCCCGGCGAATAACCCCGGCGTCATGGGTAACGAGCACCTGCTGCGCCCCGGCGTGCGCCAGCGCGCTGGCTACGGAGTGAAGATTGCCCATGCCGTAATCAATGACGGCGACCACACCACTCATCTGCGCGGCCTAGAGCACGCCCTTGGTGGAGGGCGTTACGCCCGCCATCCGCGGATCCTCCGCCAGGGCCATGCGAAGGGCGCGGCCAAAAGCCTTGAACACGGTTTCGGCCTGGTGGTGGCTGTTGTCGCCGCGCAAGTTGTCGATGTGCAGGGTGACCTGGGCGTGGTTGACGAAGCCCTGGAAAAACTCGAGGAACAGGTCCACATCGAAGCCGCCCACCGCCGCGCGGGTGAAAGGGACGTGGTATTCCAGGCCCGGGCGGCCGGAGAAATCGATCACCACCCGCGACAGGGCCTCGTCCAGGGGCACGTAGGCGTGGCCATAACGGAAAATGCCCTTCTTGTCGCCCATGGCTCTGGCGAAGGCCTGGCCCAGGGTGATGCCGATATCCTCGACCGTGTGGTGGTCGTCGATGTGCAGGTCGCCCACGGCCTTCACCGCCAGGTCCACCATGCCGTGGCGCGCAACCTGGTCCAGCATATGCTCGAGGAAGGGCACTCCGGTTTCAAACTGGGTGCGGCCGGAACCGTCCAGGTTCACCGTTACGGTGATCTGTGTCTCCAGCGTGTTTCTCTCTACTGTGGCCTTGCGCTCAGCCATCGGTCTCTCCACCTGCTTTAGCGTGTACAGGGGCAATCCCCCGAAAAAGCAGGCCATTGTAAAAGAATGCGCGCCTTAATTCACTGGCGGTATTACCGTTTCAACATTACCCTGTCGGGTTCACAGCCAGCCCCGATCGACCCCTTATGCCCGCTGCACCGCCCCTCCTGCCCGAATTCGCCGGGCGCGTCCTCGCCTGGTTCGACCAGCATGGCCGCAAGGACCTGCCCTGGCAGCGCGATATCAGCCCCTACCGGGTCTGGGTGTCGGAAATCATGCTGCAGCAGACCCAGGTCAAGACCGTCATCCCCTACTTCGAGCGCTTCATGCAGGCCCTGCCGACCGTGCAGGCCCTGGCGGCGGCGAGCGAGGACACTGTGCTGCACCTGTGGACGGGCCTGGGCTATTACGCCCGCGGCCGCAACCTGCACCGCGCGGCAAAGGTTGTGTGCGATGAACTGGAAGGGATCTTTCCGGACACGGTGGAGGCACTGTGCAAACTGCCGGGAATAGGCCGGTCCACCGCCGGCGCCATTGTCAGCATCGCCTTCGGGCAGCCGGCGGTGATCCTCGATGGCAACGTCAAGCGGGTGCTGGCACGGTACTCGGCGGTAGCGGGCTGGCCCGGCCAGGGCGCCGTGCACGAGCGCCTGTGGCAGATCGCCGGGCGGTACACTCCCGCCTCGCGCTGCGCGCAATACTCCCAGGCCATGATGGATCTCGGTGCGACCCTGTGCACCCGGGCGGCGCCAGCCTGCGCACGCTGCCCCCTGGCGACGGACTGCGAGGCCCTGGCCCTTGGACAACAGCGGGCTTTCCCCGGCCGCAAGCCGCGCAAGGCCCTGCCGGTAAAGGCCACGGCATTTATCATGGCCAGCGCCAGCAACGGCGATATCTGGCTGGAACGGCGAGGGGGTTCGGGTATCTGGGGCGGCCTGTGGTGCTTCCCGGAAATTACCGATGCGGCAGAGGCGGCCCGCTGGTGCCTTGATCACTGGGGAGTGGAGCCCGAATCAATAGAGGTATGGCCCGGCTTCCGCCACACCTTCAGCCACTACCACCTGGATATCCTGCCCGTGCGCGTCGCCCTGCCCACCACCCCCGGCGCCGTCATGGAAGCCCCCGACCGGCTCTGGTATAACGGGCAGCGACCCGCCGCGATCGGCCTCGCCGCGCCTGTTGCGAGCCTGCTTGCCAGGCTGGCCCCACAGATAACTGAAGGAGCAAGCCCGTGACCCGCACCGTATTCTGCAAGAAGTACCAGCGCGAACTCGAAGGCCTGGCGGCGCCCCCCTACCCCGGCCCGAAAGGCCAGGAGATATTTGAGTCCGTGTCGAAGCAGGCCTGGCAGGACTGGCAGGCGCAGCAGACCATGCTGATCAACGAAAAGCACCTGAGCCTGGTTGACCCCGCAGCGCGCAAATACCTGCAACAGGAAATGGAGAAGTTTCTGGCCGGGGAGGACTACGACCGGGCGGAGGGATACGTGCCGCCGGTCGTGTAACTGGCGATAATCGCCAGCCGAGCCATCACATCCTGGTGGTAATGCAAGCGGCCACAACCGGCCGCCCGCATTTCCTCAACAGATCACGCGTGTCATGTGTCGTCCGAATCATCGGAGTCGTCCTAATCATCCGAGTCATCCGAATCATCCGAATCATCCGAATCATCCGAATCATCCGAATCATCCGAATCATCCGAATCATCCGAATCATCCGAGTCATCCGAGTCATCCGAGTCATCCGAGTCATCCGAGTCATCCGAGTCATCCGAGTCATCCGAGTCATCCGAGTCATCCG
>JBFZEF010000328.1:0-7234 GCA_041307045.1 Halioglobus sp. | reverse complement strand
AAGGTGATTGCAGCCAGGATCAAAACTGCCCATGCGCCCAGGGTGCTGGTTGACCTGGTGGAGAACGGCCTGCGCGACCTGCTGGTCCTGACCCATATAAAGGAGGGACCGCACAGCAGGGCCTGGAAAGACCACCTGAAAAATCTGGAGCAGTTGATGGTCTGGCTTGGCGCCCAGGACCAGCCGGGCCCGAACCAGGACATGATAACCCAGCGCGGGCTGGAGGCCGGAACGCTGATCGACATGATCGAACAGCAGATTGCCTCGGGCCTGCCTACCAATGTTTCGCACCAGCCGGTGCTGGACGAATTGCGCGATATTGTCAGTGGCAATCGTGAGATCGAGTTTACCGACTATTCCTCCAGCGCGGCGCAGGAACGGATTGAGCCAGCGCAGGTACGCGCAAAAATAGAAGATCTGCCGCGACTTCGCCGCTGGGTGATGCGCGTCGAGCAGATGGAGAAAGATACCTGGCTGACCTACCGGGACAAGGCGGGCCAGAAGGTGCGCATGCAGCTGGCCTGGATAAGCGCGGATCGGGATCGCTTCATCTTCGTCAACGAGCGTGGCCAGAAGGTTGCGGACATGAGCAATATCCAGCTCGCCCGACAACTGAGCAGAGGCATGCAGCCCCCTGCGCCTGCAGACAAACTCCCCCTGGTCGACAGGAGCCTGTACCAGACCCTGGAACATGTGCAGAAAACCCTGAGCTTCGCCCGCAACCACGACTCCCTGACCAAGCTCATTAATCGTGCAACCTTCCTCGATCAGATGGGTCGGGCCCTGCGGCACGCCCAGCAAAAGGGCTCCCAGCACGCCGTGCTCTACCTCAACATCGACCAGTTCAGCCTGGTCAATGACGTGTACGACCGCGTTCATGGCGACCAGGTACTGCTTGAGTTTGCCCGGCTGCTGGCGCAGCTGCACGGCAAGAAGTCATCCTCTGCACGGATAGAATCCGACAGTTTTGCCGTGCTGCTGCTGGACCGAACCCTGGAACAGGCGCAACAGGTCGCAGAGAAAGTCCGCAAGGATATCGCTGCCAGCAGCGTGGATATCGAGGGTGAAAAAATCAGTTTCACCGTGTCCATCGGCGTGGTGGCGATCCGGGGAGACAGCCCGGAGGTAGGCCAGATCCTCAACAGCGCCCGCAACACGATGCACCATGCCAAAGAGCAGGGCCGCAACCGGGTAATTCTATTCGAGGAGACCCGGGCGGCAGCCAGCACCTATACCCAGGACAAGTTGCGGGCGAAGCGCGACCTGGAGCAGGCAGTGGCGACAGATCGCTTCGTGCTGCAAGCACAACCGATCGTGCAGACACGCATCAGCGGCACCATTGTGGAACAGCTGCACTATGAATTGCTGCTTGGACTGGCCAACAAGGACGGCAGCCTTGCCTCCCCGCAAGACTTCATCCTGTCCGCCGAGCGCTACGGCTTCATGACCCTGGTGGACCGCTGGGTGGTGCGCGAGGCGTTCAGCTGGATCAGCCAGCTGATGGATGCCCAGAAAGTCATCCCCAGCCTCTCCATCAACCTGTCCGGCACCAGCGTTACCGATGACAGCTTCATGGATTACCTGTTCGAACAGATCTCCGAGTACGGAGTAGGCACCAGCCGTATCTGTTTTGAAATCACTGAAACGGGCACTATTTCCAACCTGGTAAAGGCAGCGGATTTCGTGCGGGCGTTTCGCAATATCGGCTGCAAGTTCTCCATCGACGATTTCGGCACCGGCCTGGCCAGTCACAATTACCTGCGGGAGCTGCCAGTGGATTACGTCAAGATCGACGGCAGTTTTATCACCAACATACACAACAATCGCAATGACTACGCGATTGCACGCTCCATCAATGACCTCGCCCATTTCCTCGGCCAGGAGACAATCGCCGAATCCGTAGAGAACGATGCGATCGTCGCCAAACTGCGGGAAATCGGTGTGGACTACCTGCAGGGTTGGGGGATTGGCAGGCCCAAGATCCTGTCCGAAGTCGCCAAGGACCTGTCCTCGATAGAAAAGTAGCGGAGAAGTGACGTGGCGCCGCCCCTGGTACACAAGGACTACGACCGCCTGGTGCTGGCCGTTTACCGCGGTGCCGTTGAAGCCACGCCCTGGCACAGTGCCCTGCCTGCGCTGCGCCAGGCGATAGACGCCCAGGTGGTCTCCCTGGTGCTGCGCCCGCCATCAACCGGGGATCGCGGCATCATCCTCAATTGTGTCCGGCCCGACCCGACAGGGCAGTCCGGGAAATTATCGCTGGCGGACCCGCAGGACTGGGAGGTGACCGCCTACAGGGAACAGTTCTTTGCCCTGGACCCCTTCATCAACCTGCCACCCGATCGCATCATCACACTCGATGACCTCCTGGGCGACGACGAATTGATGGCCACCGACTATTACCGGCACTACCTGCAACCGATCGGCCTGTTTCGCATTCTGGGTGTGGACACCGGCGAGCGCGATGGCCTGCTGGCGCGGCTGCGCTTCTCCCGCCGCCGCGACGAGGCGCCCTTCAGCAGCAGGGACCGGGAAATGCTGGCGCTGATTACGCCGCACCTGCGCCAGGCGATCGGGATTTACGCCCGGCTGAATCACATGGCCAGCGAGCGGGACATCTACGCCGGCGCTGTAAACCAGCTGTCAGTCGCCACCATTATCCTCGATGAAAAGGGCCGGGTACTGAATACCAATGCGCTGGCGACGGCACTGCTACGGGATGGCGATGGTGTGAGCCTGCGCGGCAAGCATCTGCAGGTGGAGGGACGCAGCGCCAATCGCGAGCTGCAGGCCGCGCTGGACAGTGTCATCAGGGCGCAGCAGGCGGGCGAAACCTCGGTGGTGAAAGCCCTGCGGGTGCCCCGCCCGGGCGGTCGCCCCCCGCTGGGACTCGTCATCCGGCCGGTCCCGGTATCCGAGTGGGGCGAGGGGCAGGCCGGACCGTCGGCCGCGGTTTTCATCAGCGATCCCGATCAGCGCGAGTCCGCCTCCCAGCATACCCTGGAGGAATTGTTCGCACTGACGCCGGCAGAGGCGAGGGTGGCGATACTGCTGGCACGGGGCTTGAGCCTGGCCGAGGTCGCGTCGACGCAGAAGATTTCGCCGCACACTGCCAGGGCCCAGCTCAAGTCCATCTTCGCCAAGACCGGCGTGTCGCGCCAGGCGGAGCTGGTGCGGATGATAATCGGCAGCGTGGCCTCCCTGGGCTAATGCCCCACTGCCTCGAGCAGCGGCGCCCATCAGCTTGACCTAGGTCAACGCCGCTGGCTCAGCATATTGTTACCGTGCGCACTTGAGCGAGCGGACACCCCAGGCAATGACAAGTATTCTTCCCTCGATGGCGGTCGACCCCGAGAGTAGCCCCGGGCACCAGGCGGACCTGGAGCTGGCAGCCAGGTACGCCGGCGAGGGGCCGCGGTATACCTCCTACCCCACGGCGCCCCAGTTCCGCCAGGACTTCCCGCTGGACCAGTACCTCGCCTGGCAGCGACGGGAGGGCGACCACAAGCGTGCGCCCCTGTCGCTTTACCTGCACCTGCCGTTCTGCAAGGACATCTGCTACTACTGCGGTTGCAACAAAATCGTAACCCGCAAAAAAGGGGTGGCCAGGCAGTATCTCGATCACCTGCAGCGGGAAATAGAGCAGCAGTCCCGGTTGGTGGGAGGACAGCGCCCGATCACCCAGATGCACTGGGGCGGCGGCACGCCCACCTACCTGGACAATGCCCAGCTCACCGAGCTCATGCACATGCTCGCCAGTCATTTCCGCCTGCTGGATAAAGACTATCGGGAGTACTCGATCGAAATAGACCCGCGCACGATCGACCCGGGTACGATAGCGCTGCTCAAAGGTATCGGCTTCAATCGCATCAGCCTGGGTATCCAGGATTTCGATCCGCTGGTGCAACAGGCGGTCAACCGGGTCCAGCCCTACGAGGTGGTGGCGCCCCTGGTGGACAAGATTCGCTCCCATCACTTCCGCTCGCTGAGTTTCGACCTGATCTACGGCCTGCCCAACCAGGACCTCTGTACCATGCAGGAAACCCTGCGCCAGGTGAACACCCTGCGCCCGGATCGCATCGCCTGTTATAACTATGCTCACCTGCCCGAGCGCTTCAGTAGCCAGCGGGCTATCGACCGATTGGCGCTGCCATCCCCGCAGGAAAAACTGCTGCTGCAGCAGATGATCAGCCACACCCTGCAGGATGCGGGCTACCTGTACATCGGCATGGACCACTACGTGCTCCCGGAGGACGAACTGGCCCGGGCCCTGCAGGAGGGTCGGCTGCAGCGCAACTTCCAGGGTTATTCCCTGCATATGGCCGATGACCTGTTGGGGCTGGGCGTGTCGGCAATCAGCCAGATGGGGGATTTCTACCTGCAGAACGAGCGCGAGCTGGAGGCCTATTACCGGCTGGTGGAGAGCGGGAAGCTGCCGTTTACCCGCGGTTGCAAGGTTAACAGCGAGGACAAGTTGCGCCGCTACATCATCATGAGCCTGATCTGTGACCTGCGGCTGGATATCGGGGACTGCAACCGCCAGTTCGGGATCGACTTTGGCACCCGGTTCCAACAGGAACTGGCGGCCCTCGAGCCCATGGTCCGCGATGGACTGCTCGAAATCACTGATCGGGAACTGGTGGTGAGCCAGCGCGGACGCCCGTTTCTGCGCAATCTATGCATGCCCTTCGACGCCTATCTCAACGCCCACCGCGGTGACCAGCCAGCACCGAGCTTTTCGGCGACAATTTAACCAACCCCCGGAAAGAACGGGGTACAGACAGCCCCCGGTTTGGACTATACTGCACCCACTTTGCAGCGGAGGCATTGGTATGACCGTCAGACTGGCAGACACGGGGGATCGGATCGTCCTGAAGCCGTGCATTCACGATTACCAGGTCAACTGCGGTAATTGCCGTCTCAACAGCATATGCCTGCCGCTGGCGCTGGAGTCCGACGACATCGAGCAACTGGATAACATCATCGAGCGCAGCAAGCCCATGCAGAAAGGTCAGCACCTGTACCGGGAGGGGGACGGCTTCAAGTCCGTCTTTGCCGTGCGCTCGGGGGCGATGAAGGCCTACAAAACCACGGATGACGGCCGCGAGCAGGTCACTGGCTTTTACTTCCCCGGCGAAATCCTTGGCATGGACGGCATCAGCAACAACCTGCACGCCTCCTCCGCCAAGGCCCTGGAGACGGCCGCGGTGTGCGAGATTCCCTTCAGCTCCCTGGAAAAACTCAGCGCCATGATGCCGAGCCTGCAGCGCCATTTTTTCCAGCTCATGAGCCGGGAGATAACCGAGGATCAGCAACTGATCACCCTGCTCAGCAAGAATTCCGCCGACGAGCGGGTAGCCTCGCTGATGCTGAGCATTTCCGCCCGCAATTCGAAACGCAAGCTGAGCGCAACCCAATTCCGGCTGCCCATGTCCCGGGTGGACATCGGCAATTATCTGGGCCTGACCGTGGAAACCGTCAGCCGTGTATTCAGCCGCATGCAGAAGCTGGAGATCCTGCAGGTCGACAACAAGGAGATCAAAATCCTGGACATACCAGGCCTGCAGAAAATGGCCAACGTCACCGGTTAACCCGGGGTGCTACCTCGCCCTACCTTGACGCAAATCAAGGCTGCTGATTGCGCACCATCTATCATATGCCGATTACTGATAACGCTAGATGTCCGGGGGGGACTATAACCCGATGATTCAACATACCTTTGGTTTATTGGTCAGGCCCAGCACCCAGTGGCGAACCATCGCCAACCTCCCGGAGAGTTCGTTTCGAACCCTGTTGCTCTACCCCTGTTTCCTGGCTTTGCTGCCGGCGGTTGCCTGGTACTACGGTACCAGCCGGGTGGGCTGGACAGTCGGGGATGCAGGCGAGGCTATCAAACTGACCGTCCAGAGTGCGCGCCAGATCAGTGTGCTGTTCTACCTGACCATGCTGGGATCCATCGCCGTCATCGGCTATTTTGTGCACTGGATGTCCGCTACCTATGGCGCCGCCTCCACCCTCACCAAGGGCATCGTCATAGCCGGGCTCACCAGCACCCCCCTTTTCATCGCCGGACTCGTGGGTTTCTACCCGCTGCTGTGGATTGACCTGCTGATCGGTGTACTGGCGGTGAGTTGGTCGGTTTACCTGCTGTACCTGGGTATTCCTATCGTCATGAACATACCCGAAGAGCGCGGCTTCCTGTTCTCCAGCGCGGTGGTCGGCGTGGCGCTTGTCATCCTGATTTGCATTATGGTCGGTTCGGTACTCGTGTGGGATTTTGGTGCCGCTCCCGCGTTCACTGACTGATCAACACCACGGCCCCGGTAGTTTGTAGCACTGACTTTTAATTGGAATTGAACCATGAGCGAGCTTAACTCTGCACTGGAACACCCCACCTACAACTACAAGGTGGTGCGCCAGTTCACTGTAATGACAGTGGTCTGGGGCATCGTGGGCATGCTGGTTGGCGTACTGATTGCCGCCCAGCTGGCCTGGCCCGCCTTGAACTTCGACCTGCCCTGGCTGTCCTTCGGCCGCCTGCGGCCGCTGCATACCAACGCCGTGATCTTCGCCTTCGGCGGTTCAGCCCTGTTCGCCACGTCCTACTATGTAGTGCAGAGAACCTCCCAGGCGCGACTGATCTCGGACAAGCTGGCCGCCATCACTTTCTGGGGCTGGCAGCTGGTGATCGTGTCGGCCGCCATCACCCTGCCCCTGGGGATCACCAGCGCCAAGGAATACGCGGAGCTGCAGTGGCCCATCGACCTGCTCATTACCGTGGTGTGGGTGCTCTATGCCATTGTCTTTTTCGGCACCATAGCCAAGCGCAAGACCAGCCATATCTATGTCGCCAACTGGTTCTTTGGCGCATTTATCATCGCCGTCGCAGTGCTGCATATCATCAACAGCCTGGCCATGCCGATCGCCATGGATTCCTTCCAGGCCTACTCAATCTATGCCGGCACGGTCGATGCCATGGTGCAGTGGTGGTACGGGCACAACGCCGTGGGCTTTTTCCTGACCGCGGGCTTCCTTGGCATCATGTACTACTTTGTGCCCAAGCAGGCGGGGCGCCCGGTCTACTCCTACCGCCTGAGCATCGTGCATTTCTGGGCGCTGGTAGCCGTTTATATCTGGGCCGGCCCCCATCACCTGCATTACACCGCCCTGCCCGACTGGGCCCAGAGCCTGGGCATGGTGATGTCCCTGATCCTGCTGGCGCCCTCCTGGGGCG
>JBFZEF010000320.1:0-2819 GCA_041307045.1 Halioglobus sp. | reverse complement strand
GAAGATGATCACCGGCGACCACCGCCTTACCGCCGCGGCCATAGCACGGGAGTTGGGCATAGAGGGCGAGGTCATCGACGGCGCCGAACTCGATGACCTGTCGCAGGAGGAACTCGCCCGGCGTATCGACGGTATCGGGGTGTTCGCCAGGGTTGCCCCGGAACACAAGGTGCGTATCGTGCAGGCGCTGAAGGCCGCCGGACAGGTGGTGGCCATGACCGGGGACGGGGTGAACGACGCCCCGGCCCTGAAAACCGCCGACATCGGCATCGCCATGGGCAAGGCTGGCACCGAAGTAGCGAGAGAGGCAGCCACCATGGTGCTCACCGATGACAACTTCGCTACCATTGTCGATGCAGTCCGGGAGGGGCGCGCGATCTACGACAACATCGTCAAGTTCGTGCGCTTCCAGTTGTCGACCAATATGGGCGCGATCCAGACGGTGCTGGGCGCCAGCCTGCTCGGCTGGCCCACGCCGTTCACCGCGATCCAGATCCTCTGGATCAACATCATCATGGACGGCCCGCCGGCGATGAGCCTGGGGGTCGAGCCCTCGCGGGAAGGAGTGATGGACGAGCCGCCGCGGCGCAACGACACCCGCATCCTCACCCTGCCGAGATTTTTCCGCCTGTTCGGCTACGGCCTGACCATGGCGGTGGGCACGCTGGGCGTGTTCCATTACGCGCAACCGCAGGGCGAGACCTATGCGCTGACGCTGGCGTTTACCACGTTTGTCTTTTTCCAGTTCTTCAATATGTTCAACGCCCGGGCTGAATTTGGTTCGGCCTGGAATCGCAATCTGTTCCACAACCGCTGGCTGTGGCTGTCCCTGGGCGCGGTGGTGGCGCTGCAGGTGCTGGTGGTGAACTGGGGCCCCGCCCAGGCGATTTTCCGCACCACTGACCTGACCCGCAACGACTGGGGCCTGGCGGTGCTGGTTGCCAGCAGTGTCCTGGTGCTGGATGAGTGCCGCAAGCTGGGGACACGGCTGCTGGTGAAGGTCCTCGGTTGAATGGGCTGCCGAGCGGCGGACAGGTGAAACAGGTATGACCCCGGAAGAATTCCGCAGGGCAGGCCACCAGCTGATCGACTGGATTGCCGACTACCGCCAGCGCATTCCCGCACTGCCGGTGAAAGCCCGGGTGCGGCCCGGCGCGGTGCGCGCGGCCCTGCCCGCCAGGGCTCCCGAGGGGGTCGATGAGTTCAGCGCCCTGCTGGCGGACCTGGACCGGGTGATCGTGCCCGGCGTCACCCAGGTGCAGCACCCCATGCATTTCGGCTGGTTTCCCTCCAACGCCGCGCTGGCCTCGGTGCTGGGGGATATCGCCAGTTCCGGCATGGGCACCCTGGGCATCTCCTGGGAGAGCTGCCCGGCCCTCACGGAACTGGAAGAGGTGGTGTGTGACTGGATGCGCCAGTTGACCGGCCTGAGTGAGCAGTGGCGCGGCACGATTCACGATACCGCCTCCACTGCCTGCGTCACCGCGATGATCCTGGCGCGGGAGCGCGCCAGCGATTTCAGCAAGAACGGCGCCGGCCTGCAGGGCGCGGCCGCCCCACTGGTTGTCTACAGCACCACCCAGGCCCATTCCTCCATCGCCAAGGCCGTGCAGCTGGCGGGCTTCGGCAACGCCAACCTGCGCCTTATAGAGGAAGATCCCTACACCCGGGCGATGTTGCCGCAGGCGCTGGCCGCGGCCATCGAACAGGACCTCGCCGCCGGCCGGGTCCCTGCCGCCATTATCTGCTCCGTCGGCGCCACCGGCACCACCGCGATCGACCCGGTGGCAGCCATCGCCGCTATCGCCAACCGGCACCGTATCTGGCTGCATGTGGACGCGGCCATGGCCGGCTCCGCCATGTTGCTGCCCGAGTGCCGTCACCTGTGGCATGGGGTTGAACAGGCCGATTCCCTGGCCTGGAACCCCCACAAGTGGATGGGCACCATCCTCGACACGGCCCTGTTCTACGTGCGCGACGTGGCGCACCTGGAGGCGGTGATGTCGACCAACCCGTCCTACCTGCGCTCTGGCGCAGACGGCCAGGTCACCCAGTTCCGCGACTGGGGCATTCCCCTGGGCCGTCGCTTCCGCGCCCTCAAGCTCTGGTTTCACCTGCGCCTGGACGGCATCGACGCGATCCGCGCGAGGCTGCGGCGGGACCTCGACAACGCCCGCTGGTTTTCGCAGCAGGTGGTGGCCGCCGAGGGCTGGGAGGTACTGGCGCCGGTGCCGCTGCAAACCGTGTGCATCCGCCATGTGCCGAAGGACGCCCGGGGCCAGCCCCTGGCGGGGGATGCGCTGGATGCCCACACCCTGGACTGGTTGGCGCGCATCAATGATTCCGGCGCCGCCTTCATGACGCCCTCGCAACTGGACGGGCGCTGGATGGTGCGGGTGTCGATAGGGGTGGAGGACACCACCCGGGCGCACGTGGAACGGTTGTGGGTGCTGCTGCAGCGCGCGGTTGCAGGGGCGGTCACATAGTTGTCATATAACGGCAATATCATCCCCACCCTTCCAAGGGTTTTTGCCAGGGGCCAACGCAAGCCATGCAAGCAGCGGAACTGCAGCAGACGTCACCCGACTCGCCGGGAACACTGATCGCCGAACTGGAAACGATCCAGCGCGAGCTGCAGCAGTGCGTGTCCGAAACGGACATTGACCTGGACTCCATTCACCCGGATTTCCAGCACAGCGCGCGCAACCTCCTGCAGTACCTGGCCCTGCGCCGCAGGGATTTGCGTCCACTGCAGGCACAGCTGACGCAATTGGGCCTGTCATCCCTGGGCCGATCCGAATCCCATGTGCTGGCCACTA